>JBDKJM010000001.1:0-3411 GCA_039796555.1 Candidatus Parcubacteria bacterium
GGATCACAATTTTCATGACCACTATAATAACGTCTTGTCATGCCATGTATGAATTCTGCCAATTCTGCTGCCGTCTCAACACCTGTAGCACCACCGCCAACAACCACGAATGAAAGTAGTCGGGCGCGTTCAACTTTGTCAGTAAGCAGTATGGCTCGCTCAAAGGAATCTATGATCTGTGATCTTATGCGAGCGGCATCAAATAAACTCTTCAGTGGATATGCAAATTTGTCCGCACCAGAAATATTGTAATGATTGGTTTCTGCGCCAGTTGCAATGATCAGATAGTCATAGGGTATTGAGCATAGTTTGGTATGTCCGTTGAGGTGAACCAGTTTGGCTCTGGTATCTATTGACTGTACTGTTCCCTGTGCAATACGTACACCTGTATTAGAAAAAATTTCTCGCAAGGGTTCGGCTACACTCATTGGGCTTAGTGAGCCGGTTGCGACTTCATGCAAAAGAGGTGTAAAAAGAAAATAATTTGTGCGATTGACTATGGTCAATTCTATTCTGCCTTTTTTGACATGTCTTTTTAGTTTCTTGGCGACATAGGTGCCACCAAAACCCGAACCCAGTATGACAACGTGAGGTTTCAACATGGTCATATTTTAACATACTGCCACGTTACAGCGAGGGTAAAGATTTGGTAATTATATATTTGGGAAATAGACAGACTGCTAGACCTTGGCAATCCCTACTATCAAATACAGAATTATGGCTCCAAGTATGGTCATAACTGTTGTCATGATCTTGGAGTGGCTATGGTGCCCTTCTGGAATGAGATCGCTGGCGCCTATGTAGAGGAAAAATCCTGCAAATACTGACAAAATGACTGCGAGAACATTGTCAGAAACTGTTATGGAAAAAGTTATTAGGGTACCAACTATAGGAGCCAGAGCCACCGCAGTTAACCATCTTCTCGCATGTTTCAATTCACCTTGATGTTTCAATATGATTCCAACAGTATTTATTCCATCAGAAAAGCGATGTGCTAGAACTGCAATGGCAACTACCGTACCAACTGCCGAAGATGCTTGGAACGCTAGTCCGATCGCTATACCGTCTATCAAACTATGTAAACAGAAACTAGCTGCGCCCAGTGAACCTTGATGCTCTGGTGATTTGTCTGTTGAATGTTCATCTTGATATGAACTTGTATCGTGATGATGATTGTTATGAGTATGAAATGAAAAAAGCCTGTCCAAAATCAAATATACTAGAAACCCCACCGCTGTCAGTGCTGTGATGTTACTTACAGAGTAATTAGAAGTACCCAACTCAATGGCTTCAGGAATAAGGTCAAAAAGCGCTGCACCAATCACAGCTCCAGCTGACAATCCGAGCACCAGATGAAGTTTATCCCGAAACTTCAAAGCCGTTGCCCCTCCCAAAAAAGCGGCAATGGATGCGGCGATGGATATTAGGATAGGGGTTAGGGTCATTAGGGTTGGGGGGTAGACGGGTGATTATTTTTTTAATTGAGGTAAGTGGTGGGTATATCTTAGTTCATTATCATACCAGCAGTGACGTTTTAGGCAAAATTAGGCAAATGAATAAGAGGATAAATGGCCATTGCATAAATTAGATATTTTGGGTATATTTAGATTGTTCCCATAAGGGGCTTTTAAGACCTAGGCAGCTAGGCAGGATACGACAATAGCGAAAGCAAGCTAGTCGTATCCTCTGGAAAACCGCCGTCACTGGCGGTTTTTGCTTTATAGGCCATGGACTTTCCCTATGGCTTCTTTGATTTTGGTAACAAATTCAAGTCCTACGTTTGGAGCATGCCTCAAACCAGACTTTTTATCGCGCACAAGATTTAGTCTCTCCAGCGATACGACGTTGAACATATCACATTTGACCCAACATTTATCACCCGATAAATATAAAGTACAAAACTGCTCATCCATCTCAACATGATAATCAAATATCTTTTCAGGCATTACCGTGCTAATTGGGACAACTGATAGTAACTTCGGGTGATGCTTATGCTTCGATATGACAATAACCGGTCTTTTCTTAATCATTTCAGGTTCAATAAAACCGACGTAATCGCAATAGACGACCGATCCGACTTTTGGTTGGAATTTGAGCACTGCTAAAATAATTAGAAAAACAATCTGATCAATATATGACCGAGATAATATGCAATTATGAACGCAACAATAGAGTAGATGATCAAACCGACATGGAATTTTATGGGCTTCTTTTTCTTACTCAAAAAAATTAGTGCCGGAATCAATACGAGGACGAACGAAATTGCAATGATTGGTAAGAATAAATATTCCCGCCAGATTGCCACTCCTATCATTGCATACTGGCACTTAATAAAATCAACTCCAACAGAATCTGGCCGGCATTGATTCGCGATCATGATGAATCGAATACTAGCAACAACGGATCCGAATAGTCCTACTGAAGTCAGAACTAAAGATGATTTTAATAGTTTATTCATATGATTTGATAATTAAATTAGTCTCCCAGCTGCAATCGCATGCCTCACCAAAGTTTCGGTATACCCCATCTCATTATCATACCCTTCCCTCTACCAAGCTGGAACCTCGCCATATAGCGAGGTCTCGCCTCGCTGAATATGCTACAATTACCAGCAAATGACTCTCCGCACTCTAGACCTAGAAATAATCCACGTTTTCAGGAAATTAAGCGTTCCTGTTGCACGGATTGGACTCTTCATCGTGTTCTTCTGGTTCGGTATTCTCAAAGTTATTGGTACAGGACTTTCGCCGGCAACACCACTGGTTGAAAAACTTTTTGATGCGACGTTTCCGATCAGCGTGTCATTCGGAACTTTCATGGTTCTCTTCGGCCTGTTTGAATGTTTGATCGGTATACTATTTCTCATAAAAGGTGTGGAGCGTGTGGTCATTCCCCTACTCGTATTGCACATGATCACAACCATCCTGCCACTATTTTGTATACCCGGAGCTACTTGGTCAGGATTTTTGGTACCAACACTCGAAGGTCAGTACATCATCAAAAATATTGTGATCATCGCCGCCGCCATTGGTATCGCCGCGCACGTTCACCCCATGAAGAAGAGGTGACTAGCCATGGAGACCAATCTGCAACTCATACAATCTCCTATATTCTCCGCCCTCAATCTTGACCAACTGATCATGGGTGCCAGATTCAATTATTGATCCCTCCTTGAAGACCAAAATCTTATTGGCTCTACGCACGGTACTCAACCTATGAGCGATAATGAAAGTTGTTCTGCCTTTCATGAGATGATCCAATGACTCGGTAATAATCTTCTCTGAACCAGCATCGAGAGCAGAGGTAGGTTCATCCAAAATCAAAATCCTCGGATTTCGCAAAATTGCACGAGCAATGGCTACGCGTTGCTTTTGCCCCACAGATAACTTCACACCGCGTTCACCAACAACC
>JBDKJM010000002.1:0-3945 GCA_039796555.1 Candidatus Parcubacteria bacterium
TTGGTTGCTGAGTTGCATCTACTTACTAAGAATGAGTCCGAATCAACCATAGCTATTATCGTCAGGAGAAATCGTGATTTGGAGCGCGTTATCAGATTACTAGAATCACATAATATCCCAGTTTCTTCAGAGAGAAGTGTGGATATATTCAATCACCCAATAGGTAGACTTTTTTTCAATCTGATCGAATATCTAGAAAATCCTGCGCAAGTAGATTCTTTAGCAAAAACCGTTATTGCAGGAATGTGGGGACTAAATTTTGAGAAGGGTGTAGAAATTATAAAGGCATTAAGAAGTGGTCAAGGAGCACTAATTGAAGAGAAAATACCAAAACTTTTGCATCTGCAGAGAATGAAGTTGAACGATAGTGCAGTTGGTTTCGTTATTCACTCCGCCGAGCTTTCTGGTTATGCAAGTTTGATAGCACAACATCCATCATATGTTCATGTTTGGCGAGGCATTGTTTCGCTCGCAGAATCACTTACTCGTGAAAGTAACTTGACCGATCCTACAGAGTTAATAAAAAATATGTTGGCATATAGAACTTCTGCAGAGTCTAGAACTGTCAAAGTGGCTGTTGGTGCACCCGATGTTCCTATTCAGGCATTGACGGCTCATGGTAGTAAAGGACTTGAATTCGACTACGTTTTCATACCTTATGCCACAGAAGAGGCTTGGATAGGTAGGCCAAAAGGCGCCTCATTCGTACTTCTAAAAAAGAGGACAGACGAGAATGATATAAGAGATGTACGCAGATTGTTCTACGTTGCACTTACTCGTGCCAGAAAACATGTTACGGTTCTAACGGCTTTGGAGGAATCAGACGGAAAAGATTTGTCACCCTTGAGATTCATAGATGAGCTTGATCAGAAAAATGTAGAAAAAATTGGTTTGAAAAGGGTTGGAGTGGAAGAATTATATGGTAATGCCAAGACCAACGAAGCTGGGATTCAGGATGAAATTGGCAGAAAACTTGTAGATATGACCAAACACGTGCTACTAGAGAAAGGACTTTCCGTGACAGCTCTAAACCATTTCTTGGAGTGCCCAAATAAGTTCCTGTATCAGAGCATTTTGAAATTGCCGCAAGCTCCGTCTGTTCCAGCAGAGAAAGGAACGGCCATGCATGAGGCCATATCGAATGTTTGGAAATCAAAAAAACATAATGTAAAAGACATTCAGCGTATTTTAGAGGAAACGGTAACAAATTATTTCGAAGCATCATTCTTGCCTATTCTAGAAAAAGAGTCTGTAAAAAGGGATCTTCTGAAAGATATACCTGCTGTTGCAAAGGCGCTTCAGCCACATTTCTCTGTACCCAAGAATAGTATTGTTCTAACTGAAACAAGGGTTGAGGCTGAATTTTTGGCGCAGTCGGTGCAAGTCTATTCAGGATCAAAAAAAGAGCAATTGGTGCAGTCTAGGCAAAATGAATCTACGCAGATATCCATACCAATTCACGGTAAATTGGATTCTATAGTTAATAACGGCGGTGAAGTACTCGTTTTTGATTACAAGACTAAGCGCGCAATGTCCGCGGCGGCTATCAGAGGTGAGACTAAGACTGATGCTGACGGTAATTATTTTCGACAGCTCATTTTCTATAAAATGCTGGTAAATGAAGACGCACGTTGGAGAAACAAAAGGATTACTCCAGCTTTGGTTTTTATTTCACCAGATGATAAGGGAAGGTGTCCTACAGTTACAATACCAATTGAAAAGGGAGACATTGATCGAGTAAAAAGCGAGGTTCAATCGCTTGTAGATGCTGTTTGGAATGGAGAAATTGCCAGGGCAAAATGTGATGATATGAAGTGCGAGTGGTGTGGTTTGAGGTAGGCGGGAATGTGAGCTAGGAGAGATATTTTGCGGAGCTTTGGTTCGCTAGGTAAAAAGTAGCGTTCCAATCGCCTACCCCATGTCGCGTTACGCGGCATGGGAATTTTATTTGTCTATTCTTATGCCTAAACTGCCAATACCGCCTCAATCACACTCTTCAAAGCCTCAACAGGAAGAGCACCGGGCATAAATATTTTCGTTCTATCATCAGACACAACTATTGGTACTCGCAGTTTCAAAACCAGATCGGAAACAATTGCGTCAACCGTGGCGGGTGCAGGTTTTGACAGAACCAGAATACTTGAGGGCGTTCCAGAAACCCCGGCGTTCACTCCATCAAGATATTGTTTCTCAACCTTATCTTTGAATCTTCCACTTAATAAACACTCGTTGAACTTGGCCACATCGAGACCAGCAAACTTGGCTATATTTGGTAACTCTTTCTGATCAAGACCAGTTGGATTGTTGCCTGTGACAGAAGGGGTGATTTCATATAGGCGGTTTGTATACTTCCAGAAAGCGTCATTTCCACCTAGAGCCGCAGCACATTCAAAAGCTTGTGATTCGTGCCCAGCATTGGGATGCAGGATACGACCTTGCGAATCCGGCTTATCAAGCGGAAATGCCCTATACACCCAAGCCACTTTTCCCGTAGGACCGTATTGATCCATGAGTGATTTCATAGTTGGGTGGAAAACTTTACAAAATGGACATGATGGATCAGAGAACTCAACTATTCTCACAGGAGCATTTGGATTTCCAAGAATATGATCATCGGCTGTTATTGGAGCAAGATTAATTTTTACTTCCTCTTTTGCTGGAGTAGCTGGCTCGACAGTAGTAGTGGCCGGCTTCTTTACATAAATAATTGCCACAGCCAAGATCGCAGAAGCAATGATGATGGCGCCTGGGATAGTGAGAGGGTTGGGTCTTGAGTCCATGTTATTTAATTTGTTTTATGAGATTATTGTAACATTAAAACGGCAGTGTGTATGTCATAGTGTGCGAAGGAACTTCATTCCATTTGCCAACATCCAACCTAACTTCTTTTGGCACCCCGAACTCTTTGTACTTGAGGTGTTTGTTTTTGAGTGCGTAATCATACAAATTCCTTGTAAGCCGCACATCTTCAATACAATACTTTATAACCTTATCAACTTCACCATTTCGCCACCATTCTATGGCATCAAGTCCGTGGCCAGACTTTTTGCGGTTTAAGGTAGCTTCACCTACAGTGTCCAGCTTCAAACGTCGTCCCAAAACCAGTTGAACTTCTCGCATCAGGTCAATACTTTTTATTTTTGTCAGATCACCTGGATAGTATTTATTGAGAAGGGGAATATCAAAATGATCACCATTCCATGTGACAAAAGCGTCAGCTGATTCAAGAAGAGGCCAGAGTTTCCCAAAATCCTCCTCTAGATAGCTAGTATATTCATCAGTTTCCGAGTCATGTACTCCAACCACAGAAATATCTAGATCTGCTGGGTCATTGGAGCCTACATCCTGAAAAATATTTTTCGTTTCTATATCAAAAGTGATTACACGCATGGGGGACATTATAGCACTTACTACTTGGCTAATTTTTCTAGAATCTCTTCCTCGCCAACTTCAACTTCCTCTCCACTAGCCAGGGTTTTCATCTTCAATTTGCCCGTTCTCACTTCCTCCTCACCGATGCAAATAATCCTAGGAATATTACGCTTATCTGCATTCTTGATCTGATCACCTAGTTTCTTGTTGGACAAGTCAACTATCACTCGAATACCCTTGCTACGCAATGACTGTGCGAGATCAAGGGTGAACGGATTATTTTCTTCACCAACTACACACAAGGCTAGATCAGCCGGTGTAGCTATACTTCCAACCACACCGGTCTTTGTAATGGTATCGTAAGTCTCCATCAGGTCGCGAGCGATCACATCACCTGCACCAAAGCCCACAGCAGGAACCTTTTCATTGCCGAAAAGTGCAAGCAGATCATCATAACGTCCACCACCAAATACTGACCTTCTATTGGCTGGATTCAAATCATAGACTTCAAAAACAATTCCAGTATAATAGTCAAAACCACGCATCAGCGTCTGATCAAAACGCGCATTTGTA
>JBDKJM010000003.1:0-5256 GCA_039796555.1 Candidatus Parcubacteria bacterium
TAAAAATTGGGTACTTTTTCCAGAAAAAATAAACGGCAAATTTGCCATTCTCCATTCAATAGCACCAAATATTCTAGTTGATTACCTTGATGATATTGATAATTCTCATTCAAACCAATACATAAAAAGCCGAGCACCACGTGGAGGTCGCGAGGAACATTGGGACAACTGGATGCGAGGTGTGGGAGCGCCTCCAATAAAAACAGATATTGGCTGGCTGGTTCTGTATCATGCCATGGACAAAAAAGACCCAAACAAATACAAGCTTGGTGCCATGATACTAGAAAAAAATAACCCAACCAAGATTTTGTACCGTGCGCCAGAACCCATACTTTCACCAGAAATGTGTTATGAGAATGATGGTAAACCTGGGGTTGTCTACGCATCGGGTGCATTGGTCAAAAATGGCGAGCTTCGTATTTACTACGGTGGTGGCGATAGACATGTATGCGTGGCACAGACGCCACTCCAGCCACTATTGTCATGGTTAATGACGTATGGAAAAACGGTTTAAATAATATTGAATGTTATAATAATCCGATGTTTACCCTGACTCGCTCTCCGCATAATCCAATACTTTCTCCTCTTCGCGAGCATCCTTTTGAAGCTGCGGCCACCTTCAATGGTTGCCCTATTCTTCAAGGCAGGAAGACCACTCTAGTATACAGAGCTATGTCCGAGCCAGAGCTCATGAAAGAACCTCACATACGTACATCTGTTGTTGCACGAGCCAGTTCCAAAGACGGCATCCACTATGATGATCGTCATGTTCTGATCTCTCCTGATTGTGATTTTGACCAATATGGATGTGAAGATCCACGTGTCACCAAACTTGGACGCACTTACTATATTTTCTATACTGCGTTATCCAACTATCCATTTTCCGCTGATGGTATAAAGGTTGCTGTGGCACTAAGTACTGACCTAAAAACAATTACAGAAAAACATCTGGTCACCCCATTCAACGCCAAGGCCATGGCTCTTTTTCCAGAAAAAATTGGGGGCAAAATGGTTGCATTACTTACCATCAATACTGACCGTAAACCATCAGACATATGCTATGCAGAGTTCGATAAACCTGAAGATATGTGGTCTCCAGATTACTGGAAGAAGTGGCAAGAAAGCGTGGAGGATAAAAAAATTTCTTTCAGAAGAATGCCTGGTGACCATATTGAGCTTGGCGCCGCACCTATTCGAACTGATCACGGCTGGCTAGTTGTATACTCACACATTCAAAGATACGACAAGAGTGATCATGTTTTTGGCATTGAGGTAGTACTTCTTGATTTGCAAGATCCACGTAAAGTTATTGGGAGAACACTTGGCCCTTTCATGGTGCCTGATACATATTATGAGCATGTTGGCCAAGTTCCACATACCATATTCCCTTCTGGAGCACTGATTAGCGGCGGGCACTTGGAAATTTACTACGGTGCCGCTGACACGTATTGTGCCGTTGCAACTATTCCTTTGGATAATCTTCTTGATGTACTTGTACGTAATAACAAAGCTACCGGTATTCATTCAGCCGTAGATAGATTTCGTGGTAATCCTATACTCAAACCACGAGCGGGAATTTTGTGGGAACAAAATGGTACTTTTAATCCTGCGGCATTGGATTTGGGAGATAAAACCCATATTCTGTATAGAGCCATGTCAGCAGATAATATCTCTACTATTGGTTATGCCAACTCAAGTGATGGTTTTTCAGTCAGTGAAAGGTCAGATAAAGCTATTTACCGCCCACGAGTAGATTTTGAGTCGCGTGGATGTGAAGATCCGCGTACGGTACAAATAGGAGACAGCATTTACATGACATATACTGCATATGACGGCATACTTCCGCGTGTAGCAGTAAGTTCCATCAGCACAGAAAATTTCATCAAGAAAAATTGGAGTAAATGGACTCTACCTTCTATAATTACTCCCCTAAATGTTGATAACAAAGATGCGGCCATCCTGCCAGAGCCCATCAATGGAAAATATATGGTACTTCATAGAGTTCACGAAAGTATTTGTGCAGATTTTGTATCTTCACTTGATTTTACAAGAGAAAAAGTCACAAAATGTATAGAGATTCTAGACCCTCGTCGTGGCATGTGGGATGGCAACAAAGTCGGTATTTCCTGTCCTCCGGTCAAAACGTCCAAGGGTTGGTTGTTGCTGTATCATGGCGTGTCGTGGAGTGCTATTTATCGGGCAGGAGCAGTATTGCTTGATTTGGAAGACCCAACTATTGTCATCGCCCGTACTGCAGTACCAATTTTTGAACCAGAAGAAGAGTACGAGCTTACTGGCTCAGTTTCAAACGTAGTATTTCCGTGCGGGTTAGTTATTCGAGGTGGAACAGTATATATCTATTACGGAGCTGCTGACAAAGTTGTCGGTGTGGCGACAATAAAGTTAAGTGTTTTGTTAAATATGCTCAAAACATAAATGACAGCTTATTCAAAAAAACTTATTATTTTTGATAAGGACGGTACCCTATCTCCAAGTAAAAGTCCAATTGACCAGGAAATGACTAGTTTGCTGATGAAATTATTGGAGCAGAAACAAGTTGCCATAATTTCAGGGAGCGGTTTTCCATTATTCGAAATCCAGGTCTTGAAACAACTTCCACACACTTCGGAAAATTTCAGTAAATTATTCATATTGCCTGTGTCAGGAACTCAACTTTATTCCTGGAAAGGATCATGGCATCAAGTTTATGCCGAGTATTTATCGCAACAAGAGAAAGAGAAGGTCTTGTCAGCACTACGTGCCGCACTCAAACAGTCCGGATATAACCAGCCACAGAAAACTTATGGCGACATTATAGAAGATCGAGGTTCCCAAATCACTTTTTCAGCGCTGGGTCAAAATGCCCCAATCCCACTAAAAGCATCATGGGATCCGAGCCGTAATAAACGTGAATACATACTTTCATTATTACAGCCAAAAATTCCAGAGTTTGATGCTCGTATAGGTGGAACCACTTCAATAGATATAACGAAGAAAGGAGTTAACAAGGGGTATGGAATACGCAGATTGGAAGAGAACTTGAAAATTCCACTTGATCAAATAGTTTTTGTAGGTGACGCACTTTTTCATGGTGGAAATGATTATCCTGCAAAAGCCACAGGGGTTGATTGTATACAGGTTTCTGGTCCAGAAGAGACAAAGAAGCTCATTGCTGGTTGGGTTTTGTAATGGGTCATGAGTGGATTAATAATTAACGGCAATAATTATAGTCTCTGAGAGCCTTTTTATTCTTACTGTGTGAAGTAAAAACCCTACCTAAAATCTGCAACTTTTTGCACTTCACCCAGTAAAATCCTTGTGTCTGATTCACGTGAGCCATATCTAGCACCAAGAATAATAAATGCGATGGGTTGATCGTCAATATTCAATATCGTAAGCATTGTCTCACCTGCTGCTTCGGTTCTACCCGTTTTGCCACCAATAAAGCGCGGGTCCCCAACGAAAGGGTGTGTGCTGGTGATAACATGCGAACCATGACTTGTTGTCGTGGCAAACGAGGCACCCATTATTCTGGTTCTTTGAAGTATATCTGGCCTGAAATTTACCAGATATTTTGCTAAGCCAAATAAATCCTGTGCTGATGCCACATTTTGTGGACTAATACCTGATGGATCTGCAAAGAAACTATTGGGCATCCCCACTTCCCAGGCGTAACTCCTCATCAATTCCATAAAATAATCACGATTTGATGTTCTGGCAATAGATTCGGCTGCTACATTTGATGAACTTAGTAAAAGTGTCTGTAATATTTCATTCAAGGTGTAGTGCTCATCTACTTGCAGATTGCTACCATCTGGCGATGTTGAGGCAGATTCTTCTGTGATAGTTATAGTGGAATCCGCAGTCAGAACATCCGTTGCCACAAAAGCAGTTACAAGTTTTGACATGGAGGCAACTGGCATAATTCTGTTTGAATTTTTAGCCATGTATATTTTTCCAGTTTTTATATTTCCCACAAGATATGCAGTGGCCGTCACCCCGGGTATGCCCGCGGGCTTCGGTTTTACAGTTTGATTACCACTATTGCTGAAATTTGAATTGTCTAAAAATGACGAGTCCATTCCAGGTAGTGGCGCTGGATGTGAACCAGTGAATATGTCGCCAAAGTCAAATGGATTTTGATTTGTAGAAATATTATCTTGAATTTTTATCCCAGCAGAAATACCAACAAGAACTATACAGAGGATAATAACCACTATGAGATACCTATGATTTGATACCATTTGGGATAATAGTATCACAGCTCCAATCACCGTGTCACAGATATTGTGGGTGTAAGCTCTCCGGTTGAGCTTGCGGTGATGCGACCATTTGCATCTTTGAATAATTCGTAACCAGTATTGTAGTCAGTTACGCTATTGAAATGCGCGCCGACTATTGATGGGTCATTCGGCAATGAAGACAAGTAATCAGGGACTATGCACGAGGCAATGTCACCTGGATCATTTGGAGTTGAACTACTTTTGATAATGGTTGGCATTGTTGGAATATCTCGAACGGTTCCAGAACAAACAAAAGTGCCTCTATGTTCAGCCATATTTTGGTGTACGGCATTTAAAAGTGCGTTTACATTGCTTACTCGTTGAGAATCACGAGCCAATTTGAATTGCCTTGCAGGGTTAACTGCTACTAACACAACGGCCGCTAAAACTGCAATGATGCCGATAACAACTAGCACTTCAATAAGTGTGAACGCATTCTGTCTGTTAAAATCTTTGTGAATATATTTTATTCGCATATTTTTTGATTGATTAATTAATAATTCTGGAAGTCTATCAAAATGAAATGAAGAAACAGTGAAGAAACGATCAAGAAATCGTGAAGAGACACGAAAAAATATTCGTCCACATGTTTTCCCCTTATGCTTTAAGGTTTGCTTCTTTTCTTTTTACCTCTTTCGACTATAATGTGTTTATGAACACAGCTTCTCCCTATTTCAAAACAAAAGACCTCAAGATCCCCCCACAGAACATTGAAGCAGAAAAGGCCTTGTTAGGCTCTATTATGATGCGTGGTGAGGTGATGCACGACATAGTGGATATGATCAAAGAGGCATCCTTCTATTCAAACCAACACAAGGCGATCTGGTTAGCCCTGTTTGAGCTACATAGCAAGAGTTCGCCTATAGATATGCTCTCCGTATCTGCACGGCTCAAAGAAAAAAATCTTCTAGATCAGTCTGGGGGTCTCTCTTATCTAACAGAAATCATCAACTCTGTGCCATCTTCCACCAAT
>JBDKJM010000004.1:0-20170 GCA_039796555.1 Candidatus Parcubacteria bacterium
AATGCACGATATATTTGCTCAGCAATATTTTTCATGCAATATTTTTACACCATCAAAGCAAACGATACAAGTATGTATATACCGATCGTGTTCATAACAAAAGCAATCGGAACTAGTAAAACCAGTCTGGTCTTTGATAAGCCCAGCAGAGTCAGACCTATTTCGTCAGGCAAAGGTGAAGCGATAACGGCGGCACCAATAAGTGGAGAAAGCCACTTCAGAAAACCAAAATGAAATGAGTGCACAATGTGCTTAACAAATGAGGGCTTGAGAGAATGTTTGAGGTCATCAGCAAAACGAACTCGGATGAAAAAGAACAGCACTAAATCTCCGCATAAGGCACCCAACGCCCCCCAAAGAGCTAGTGTGCTTGCAGGCATACTACTAGCCATACGAGCAAAAGCCACAGATGCTGGCGCAATCGTGAATGCCGATGTAAAGAAAAAACCTGCGATAAAAACTGCAATTACTCCATTGCCAATAAGTGCAATCGCCTGATCAAGTAGTCCACTTCGTGAAATAATAATTGCAATAAATACACCGATGGCGATGAAAAGTATATCGTGGGCCAAATTACGCCTAGCAACTGAACGTTTCATATTTTGAAATTATCTCTGAATTATATCAGAGTCTACTTCTCAATAGAAATTATCACGAAACTCACAGATAGCCACGAGTCTATTTCCTTGATTTGTAGAAATAATACAGAGCCAGTGGTGCCGCCCAGTTCGCCCATCGTTCAATAAAGTCCAGCCATCCAACACCAACTAACGGTCTAACCAATGCTGTCCAAAATGCCCATAATGCCATCCACAAAAATAAGGGCCGTATTGGTTTCCATAGAACAATTATTGCCAGGATGACATCTAGCGTACCAATAATGAGAAGGAGGGTTGTGGCAGTTGAGGTATCTACATGGATCATCTGACTGATCCAGTTGATCCAATCTTTTTTACCTTGAATAGCCAAGAGACCGTGACCAAAAAATTCTCCGGCAACCCCAAACCTCAATATCCACTCAATTTTTTTATCGTTTTTCATAAATTTATAGAGACTAATAATACGCAAATTATACCATGATATGAGCATTTATATAATTAACCACAGGATATCCACACATAATATTGACAAAATTAAATTGTTATGTAAATATTTGCATGAATAATGTTTGCGGCGTTGTGCTTGCAAACCGAAACTGCAAAGGAAAGAACAATGAAAACAAAAAAAGCTTTCGCCCTGGTTGAGCTACTGGTAGTGATCGCGATCATTGCCATTCTTGCCGGTATGCTCCTACCCGCTTTGGCACCGACCAAACACAAAGCACTGAACGTGATTTGCATCAACAATCAACGGCAGATTTTGGTTAAATACCAAGCTCACTTGGTAGATGATGCCAGCGGGACAGAGTGGTTCCAGGACAGCAAAGGTCCTTTCTGGACAGAGACTGCTAGTGGAGGAGTCCTAATTTGCCCAGAAGCATCGCGAGGCACTGGCGTCAATCCCAAGTACATCGGAAATGTTGATCATGCCCAAAACATTAACGAGGTAAAGTTGAGTTATAGCTTCAACGGGCACCTACTGAATCAAACAGCCAGAAGTCCAGGTTCATTTCTGGAAGCCTGGATCAAAAAACCATCAGAGACCGTTGTGGTAGTTGATGGTACATTTTGGATGACATTTCCAAGTCCCGAGCAGATGCCAGCAACAGATCTGTATGCGGGCACAATCAATGATGCCAACAGGGACGACTTGGGACACATAGCCAGAATTTGCATCCCTAGACACGGCAACCGTCCCTCTACCATCTCGCGTAATTGGCCGGCAAGTAGTCCTTTGCCTGGATCCGTGAACACTGGTTTTTTTGATGGACACGTCAAGACAACCAAGTTGGATCAGCTATGGGGACTTTGGTGGAATCCGGAAAAAGAGCCTGTCTCCAAAAGACCGGGGTTGTAAAGCTTTGGATCTTGTTCTTCCTAGGAGAGTTCGCGCCCCGCTTGTTTGTACAGGTTGTACAATAAGCGGGATTTTTAATGCAGGAAATTAGTTCGGGAATTTTTCCTTCAAAATATTCCTTGAGAAGAAAGGCAGAACAATCACATACTGCATTTTGCTGTTCTACACAATCTCTTAAACCACTACAACAAAGTTTTACTTATTTATCATAATTGAATCTATAAGGCTGTAAAAATCTTTTTCATCCTGACTCTCTTTTACTGCAGTAGTAGTAAGAATTAGACTCTTCACCTCCCCACCCTCGGGCGATAATATTTGGACTTTGGATAAGATGGGAACAGATAGTAAAAGAGTTGATTTAAATATTTTTGCATCTCGAAAATCAGTCAAATAAGTACTGGAAGTGATCCGGCTTTCTCCGAAAATTCCTTTACAAAGGATAATATTTTTAGTACCGTCTCATCTTTTTTGTGCGCATCACTCGCAGCAACTTCTTTTGCAAACTCATAAAGTTTTAGATTGCTAACTTTTAATTTCCGTCCGTTTGCACGAAGAAAATAATAAAGCGTAACAACTGCAACTCTTTTATTGCCATTTTGAAACGGATGATTCTTTATCATCAAATAAAAGAGGATCGAGGCCTTGCCCTCAACGCCAGAATACAAGCTTTTTCGATTGAAAGTCTGAAACGGTGTCTGTAAACAGCTCTCTAACTTATCGGGATATCTTGTGTCAAAAGGAGGAATGGGTTCTCCGTATTCCATTAATTCTTGAGCAAGGCTAAAAGCAATATATTCGACCTCCGATACGGTGGGTTTGTGTATTGCCAATCTAGCCATATTATTCTTGACCCAATAACTTTAGCGCTTCCCCGTACTCTTTCACTGCCCCTTTTACTATTTTTTTGATTTCTTCTTTCTTATCTTGAGAAATGAAAGTTCCAACCGCTGTCATGAATTCCTCAACAGGAATGACGTAATTTCGACCGACTTTAAAACCCTTGATCCTACCTGATTGGATTTTTTTGAAAATAGCAATTCTACTTACACCTAAAAGTTTTGCGAGCTCCGCGGTAGATAAATACTGCTTGTTGTATATGTTTTTATTCGTATTCATGCAATTAGGTTAACACATGTTAACCTAATTTTCAAGTTCATTATAACCAAGTTTTAAGGCAAAAATTAAGCGGTATCACACTGCCAACTCTCACGCACCCAATATAGACTTTGATCATATCCCACACCCACTTTTTGGCCTTGGAGCTGATTCGACTGTACCTACCCCACAACCACTGCCGCTTTGTGATTTCGGGAGGTAAACTTGCGAAGCGATTTTTGCAAAACCTGAACCGCTAGAATACTCATAGCCTAGCAATTCTTGCGGACTCATACTCTTTATGTCTCTTCCATTCTGTTTGAGGTACAGACCAATTGCCTGATACTGATCAGGAAACCAGGAGACATTGACTGTCATGGCAACATTCCACATCTGATCTTCTGTTGCGCCTTGGGACGCTAAATATTCTAGAAGTCCGAGCATGGCCATGCCGTGATTGCAGTCAGGGAAATATGTTGAATTATCACAACATGGCCTGTAAATACCCTTAGCAATTTTTTCGACAAGTTGCTGTTGTTCTGGTGTAAGAATCGAAAGTTTGTGCTTACCATAATGATCCATGACATTTCCGGTTGATACTGTCCACCCACCGACTGACGCCATGTTCTCCGGACCACCGTAGCGCATGTCCATTATTGGACCCCGTGAGAGCACCGGATTAGCATTAGCCAAACCGTAAGCCCATAGAAGATTGAGCTCCGTAACCTGCGATAACCTAGAACCATCAATGACTCCACCTTTCGTAAGATCTGCAAGCATTTTCTGTTCAATCGCCAACGGTAGAATGTGTCCAGCATCAACCAGAGATGCCTGAACAGTTGGAGCTTGTATAGCTGGTTGCGATCTGGACACAGGAGCATACTTGAATATGAATGTGATAGCGATCAGTGTGGCTGACAGAATGATCGCAATCTGAATCAAATTTGAACTAATCTTTGGTGAATTATTTTGTATTTCCTTTTCCATAATTTTATTTACAACAATCTTTTAATTTTTTCATCGTCTCTCGTAATCCTGCTTCCTGCATGTCGTTGAGAATAACTCGACGCTTTTCACATTTAAGACAGTGAGGAATGCCTAGTATCCTGGTGATCTTGGCGATCATATCCCCTAGCCTAAATCTTTTTTTAGAATCCATGATTTTAGATAAATAAGACGAGAATTCCAATAATAACCATCGCCATGCCGGCCCAAAGGTGAACGTCCTTCGTATTTTTTGTTTTCCATTCTTTAACCTTGTCTACTAGAGATGGGTTAGCTGCGATCCAAAGTGTAGCTACCAAAGGAACAATCAGTATAACGTTGTAGAGTACCAGATAGCCAAAACCTTTGAAGTATGTGGCATGATCGTGCAAGAGCCCGATTACCATGAGATATGGGCCACCCATGCATGGAAATTGACATAGACCAACCAAAAGTCCTAGCGCAAAGGCAGCTGGCAATGAGACGGCGTTGATGAGCTTCCCAATTGAACGATGTGCTGAATCCGGAATCTTGAGCTTGAGAGGAAATCTTGGAAACATTGCCCCAATAATATTCAAGAGTCCGAAAACTATGAGTAGTGTCGCTCCAACCTTTCCCATAAAGTGAGGCACGTTGAAAATATGGATGACTTTCAAGATGCCAATGCCAATAGTGAAGTATGCAGAGAATATGCCTGCAATATACAGTCCACCAATCTGCAAAATCTTTTTCCTAGTCATCTGCAAACCAAAGAGGAATGCAATGGTAATGAGTAAAATCGAGAACGAACATGGATGGACACTATCCAATAGTGCTGAAAATGCAACTAAAGGTAAGAGCCATATGCCACCCCCACTTATGCTCCAGAGAAAGGCAGAGAATCCGGAGCTATACTTAAGCGTGACGACAATAATAATTGCAAGCAAGATTACGCTGATACTGATAATGAGTTTCTTCATAGTTTAAGGTGTTACGACTGCCTTTATCTCATACTGCAAGCTTGCACCAGTTGAATCGGTGACCGTAACAAAGCGGTCAATGGCTCCAACTCCAGCTGGACCATGGGCATTCGGATCATATATAACTCTAAGAATCCTAGTTTCCCCGGCTTTGATCGTGTCATTAGTTGAGGTCATGCCACCCATACCCGGCATACCAAATGGACCTTTTATTGATCCATCTGCCCCAACAAGCAATGCGGAAGTACACATGCAGGATGTTTGGACACCACTAATAATAACGTCACTATCTGTCTGGTTGCCAAAAATAAAATCCTTGGTAACATTTCCACTCATCATTGAGATTGTGCCGAAATCGTACATGGTAGAGGAAGCCGTGAGAACACTTTTTGCGCCGCTTGATTCTATCCCCTGTACTCCGGCAATCGTGTTTCCATTCTTGGTATAACTCAATACCAATAGACCAACGATTACTAGAATGACAAATAGTGTGATAACGATAGTTTTTAATTTCATATTTATTGTTTAGAAGACTAATAATGCAAAGTGTATGCGCAGAAGTTGAGCATTTGCTAGTTTGCGCGCCCGAGCGCTTTAGTGGAAAGATGGGCTGTTCTCAAATAATGAAAGCCATTTGATTAATTTTTTATCTTTCTGATATTTAGGATGGGAAACGTCTGTAAAAGCTAGTTCCACGGGGGGTCCGAATATTGATTGTGTTATAAAAAATAAAATGAACCCTGCAAGAATAAGCAGTGCGATGACCACTGAAACAAAGTCTGGGACTGGTACACTTAGAAATGCGCTGTATGCCTCAATATGGTGAAGTGCTGCGGCAGAAATATCCTGTGGGCACATAGAATTACCCATGGCCGAGAATGGGCAGTCTCCTGCCATTTTGTTGACCGGATCAAACGACATAGAGGCAAAACTAAAAGGGACTATCCAAATGAATGATATTAGTACGACTGCCGCGATGATTTTCATGAAAGATAATTTCATAATCAAAGTGTTTTCTTACGCAGTATAACTGCATTTATCGAAACTATAATTGTTGAAAGCGACATGAATACTGCGGCGATTGCCGGCTTTAAAACTATTCCCCATGACGCCAGTGCGCCAGCAGCGATCGGGAGTGCTAAAAGATTGTAACCTGTTGCCCAGAAAAGATTTTGAATCATCTTTGAGTATGTGAGTTTCGAAAGTGTGATAATTTTTGGAATGTCTCTGGGATCACTTTTCACTAGAATTATTCCTGCAGATTCAATAGCTACGTTTGTTCCTGCACCGATGGCAATACCTAGATCGGCTTGAGTAAGAGCTGGAGCATCGTTCACACCATCGCCAACCATAGCAACTTTGAGACCTCGGCTCTGAAGCTCTTTGACTTTCTTTACCTTATCCTCGGGCAAAACTCGTGCGAAGTATTCATCCAGACCCAGCTCTTGGGCTACTTTTGAAGCCGTATCTTTGCTATCTCCAGTAATCAGAGCAACCTTTATCCCAAGCATTTTTAGTTTATCCACGGCTTCTTTTGATTCTGAACGAACAGCATCAGCTAATATAATAACGCCAATCTGCCTGCCATCTTTTTCAACAATAATATCGTCTGCGCCTTTTGTACCAACAAAAATTTTGCTTCCCTTCACCATGCCTTCGGCACCTCTACCTGGTACACGTATAAAATCTGAAACTTCCTCTAGTTTGAGTGATCTCTTTTTTGCTTCTTCAACCATTGCCTTGGCAATCGGGTGTTCTGAATGAGCGTTGACTGACGCCGCCAGAGTTAGAACTTCGATCGAAGAGACTGACATGACTTTGAATTTTGCCTCTGTAAGTGTTCCTGTCTTATCGAATAACACCGCGTCAATCTTTCTGGCGGCCTCAAGCGCCAGTCTCTGACGAACAAGAAGACCGTTTCGTGCCGCCATAGTTGTTGAAATTGAGGCGACAAGCGGAATAGCTAGGCCTAGGGCATGCGGACATGTAATTACGAGCACGGCGACCACAAATCCGACAGCCACAGCAACACTCGCTCCAGCCAACATCCAGGAAACGAAGGTAATGATGGCCACAACCACTGCGGTGATTGTAAGATAAAAAGCCGCGCGATCTGAAAGCATCTGAAGTTTTGATTTTGACGCTTGTGCATCAGCTACCAGACGCATCACACCAGCAAGGAATGTATTCTCTCCAATTTTGGTAACCTCAACTTTAAGACTGCCATCCCCGTTGATTGATCCGGCAATAACTTCTGCTCCAACAGCTTTGGTAACTGGTCTGGATTCTCCAGTAATGATTGATTCGTTCAAATCAGAACGGCCATCAGTGATCTTTCCATCAGCCGGAACTTTGGCCCCAGGGCGAACAAGCGTAACATCTCCGATTTTAAGTTCTGAAAGTGAAACTGTCTCGGTCTGACCGTTCCGTAGAACTTCGGCCGTATCAGGTAATAATTTAGCCAGCTCTTTGAGAGCACCCTGCGCTCCTTGAACAGCACGCATTTCAATCCAGTGACCCAAGAGCATCACTGCGATAAGTGTTGAAAGTTCCCACCAAAGATCGTGCCCATTACCTGATAAAACCGAGTAGACGCTCCAAACATATGCTGTGGTAATCGCAAGAGCAATAAGCGTCATCATACCAGGCATCATTGCTCTCAGCTCCCTCCATGCGCTCACAAGAAATATCCAGCCACAGTAAAAGAAGACGATACTGCCTAGAACGAATGAGAGATATTGGTATCCAGTAAACTGCGGAGCGCTAGTGCCAAATATTTTTTCAAACAATTCAGAATAAGCAAGGATGGGTAGGGTAAGTACGAGCGCGGTCCAGAATTTATTCAAGAAAGAAGCTGTCTGATGACCCGCGTGCTTATTAAATTCTCTGTGATCTCGCATTTTGTGTGGCCTAGCTTTAAGAGGCACCAAAGCCATCCCACATTCTGGACACATTCCAGGTTTGTCTTGATTGATAGCCGGATGCATGGGGCAGGTATAAAATACCCCTTCGCCTCTTCCGCGCGAAAGATTTGAATCTTCTCCTGGTTTAATATCTTCGCAACAGTTCATTTGGTGTTATTTACTTTACTATTCAATTTGTCAACGATAAAACGGCCTTTTATTTTTGAGCAAGTTTGTAGACTTTCAGAATTTCTTCTGTAGCCTTCTTTCCTTGCCCATACCTTATTTCATGCGCAACGTGAGTTTCCAGATGGTTCCTAAGGACTAGGTTACCAACCCCCGAGAGAGCTTCGCGCACAGCTTCAATCTGCGTGATAATATCCACGCAGTATTTTTCCTGCTCGACCATATCCTCTAGGCCGCGGATTTGGCCGGCAACGATAGCAAGTCTTCGCTTTGCACCTTTTTTAATGTCCTGCTTCATGCCCATAGTATACCCCTAGGGGGTATACAAGTCAACTATCTCTACCAATCGCTTCGGATATATTTATGAAGCCATCTCGTTCAAGCAATTTCACCAAGCCATGATTTATTTCGCTTATGACCTGCGGTCCTTCATATATCATTCCTGTTATGAGTTGAATTAATGAGGCACCCAATCGTATCTTCTTATATGCATCTTCGGCACTGAATACACCGCCAGAGCCAATGATCACGAATCTCTTGCCTTCCCTTTTATAAATATGTGTGATCATATCGTCAGACAACTCTTGTACTACTTTTCCAGAGAGTCCGCCTTTTTCCGGAACTGAAGCGTCTTTTATATTAGGATTATTTCTCTTCTTGGTGAGATTCGTACAAATTATCCCTTGGATGCGGTGCGCACGAGCCGCATCCAGTATGGTATCTAGCTTTTCTATGTCCAGGTCGGGGGATAATTTTATAAAAATGGGTTTGACATTCGATATTTGATCGAGAACATTGAATAATTTATTGAACGATTCAACTTCCAAAAAAGGCTGGCCGTTATATGTATTTGGGCAACTAATATTGACAGTAATGTAAGATCCGATTGGTTCCATGAACTTAAAAGCCTTGGCAAAATCTTTTACGGCCAAATCAATATCGGTATTTTCTTTGCAATTGGTCATGGCCACACTAACTCCTATGGGGATGTCAAAACGCTTTCCGCGCAACTTTCTGGATATGATCTCACAACCGTCGTTCTTGAGTCCGTAATTCACCACTATGCTCTCCGATTTCGGCAATCTCCACAGACGAGGCTTCGGATTACCATCACATGCTTCACCAGTTATTGAACCAACTTCAGCAAAACCAAAGCCCACCGAGGGTAATATGTCGGTCAATTCAGCATTCTTATCAAAGCCAGCAGATAGGCCTATGGGATTTTTGAAATCAATACCTAGAATATTCTGATAGAGTTTGGGATTATTATAATCAAACATGTGTCCGACCAGGTTCTGTCCGGCATGATGGTGACTTAGCCATTTGCCCACAGCTATCATACGGTCATGGACTGTTTCTGGATCACGACGAAAGAAAGCTGGCTTTAAAATGCCTTTGTATACAGCATGGGTCATCTTATTCCTATAGTGTATGATGCCTTCGGCCATGAATATAAACCCGTTAAGGAATTACTTGATTATAGCATCTGGTGAGGCGGTGGAGGATATTACCGTGTCCTCCATAGCTTTGGCGGAAGAGGATAACTGTTTTCGAGAGAAGGAATGATGCGACGATTTACATTCCTGACATGCAAAGTATAGAAGTTTTGAGGGACTGTACTGTTTTCTCAAAAGCCCTGTTGCAATCAAGAACTGTTTGTTTTTTGAAAAGCTTATATTCACCAGGTTCAACAACTACCAGAGTTTATTTCCTTATACTTCAAAAACCGGCTGATGTAAGTATTAACCGTTGAGTCCTCAAGCCCCAACTGTTTGCCAAGCTGATAAACGCTATTCTTGCTGAAGTGAGATAGGGTTTTTAGCTGTTCTAGTAAATTATTTTTGTTTTTCATTTCGCTTAATATTTTACTACTAAGCGTTGCAATTCAACATTGAATTCAGCATAAGTAATTGTAATTTCTTTTGTGCTCATAAAATTATTTTTCGTTATCGTGCATCACCTTCAATAAGAAAATGGTATCCGCCTTCAACTTGGCACGAGTTGAATCTTTCTGTGAATCAGACAACAATTCACCCAACCCATCTAGAATATGTTTATTGTCTAACGACTCCAATTGACCGATAGCTTTTTCTAAAGCCTTTTTGAAAGAAAGACTGGACCGTTCCTCAACAATCTTCTTATTGATAGGCCAGTTATTCTTTGCGAAGAATTGCACATCAAAAATATCTCGACTTGTTTTACCGACTCGCTCAATCATCGCCATCAACTTATGAGCGAACATATCCTCTTGGGCCATAACCAACATTGAGATACCCAAGTAGGTTTTCATCTCATATTTTGATCCGAATTGTCGGCGATTCACTTCGACTTTAATATTCTGAGCACCTGATTCATATGAGATAACATTTCTCAAATTAGATCTTTGCATGTATGAGTCAGTAATCTTGCCGTAATGACTCACAATTTCATTTATTTTTTCAAATACTTCGTTTTCATTGCTCTCATCTAACAAATCAAAATCCAAGTCAACAGAGTTTCGAGGTAAGTTATAGAACATCATGGCCGCAGTGTCACCTTTGAATCCTAAGTAGGGGGCAATAGAGGTATCAGAATAGATATCCTTCAAAATCTGCAACAAAATATTCTTATGTTTTGAGTAATCTAATGTCATATTATTTGTTTTGATCCAAACTCTTAAAATATTGTTTAACTTTCTTTTCCAAGCGCTTGTTGTTGTAGATAGGCAAAATCTCCATCACCTTATTCCAATCTAATGAACGTAAATTATCAAAGTGATAATCCTTAGATATATACACCCGATCCAAAAAAGCTCGTTCTTTAATAGCGGTAGCAACACCATCTTTATGCTCTACCCCTAACGTGTTACTCAAAACATAATCTTTCATGCGGATAAAAGTAATTTTTTGCACATCCGCAATTATTTCTTTGTTTACAGGAGATGCAACAAAAATGTTTGTGTAGTGCTGAAAATTAATACCCTCGCGAGTCAAAACGGTTTCAAAACTCACATATGAAGGAGTGTAGATACGTGTAGCCAACTCAAGGCGACTATAATTTTTATCTTTTGCATATAAACCTCGATGCACACGAATCAACTTTCCGGTCTTGATGTAATTACTCAACCGGACCCGTACCGCCGCATCAGTCTCTTCGCCCCACAATAAAGCCACATCTTTGGTCGAAAAGATGGTTTGGGGAGATCGCAATAAGACCTCTAAATATTCTCCTTTTGCGGGTTTTTTATCCATTTTTACTTAGAATATAAGCTTTATCCTTATATTCAGAGCAAATAATAGCATATTATATCAAAGTCAACATAGGCACAATTCACTGATTTTAGGCAAAAACTAGTGAATGGACCCCTGTTTTTAGTCCCTATTCACTATTTTTTATACCTGTCTAACCCCCATAATCGTGAAAAAGCGCATAAAATGATGGTAATTTCACGCTTATTAAAAGTTAAGCCCTCAACTTTAAATATGCGGTTTTCAAATTAAAAGTTCGTACTTACCTATGAAAGAATAGTTTTTGCTGTTCAAAGAAATCCTGGTATTCAGCTTTGCCTGCTATGCCCGAAAGGAGTTCGTTATGGGAAATCTCCTTTCAACAACTGATTCTCGAATGGGGTGGCTACAGGGATTCGAACCCTGACTGAAAGCTCCACAAGCTCTAGTGCTAACCATTACACCATAGCCACCATATTATCTAATTACTGCGCCAACACCGGTTACTGATACGTTGGCGCTTGCTCCTTTATACCAGATTTGTGGTTACTTAGTCGAGCAAGTGCGTAGAACAACGAGGATAGGCGGTTAAGAAATGCTAGAGTTACAGGGCCAACAACTACTTCTTCAGCCTCGACTCCGGCGATCACGCGACGCTCTGCCCTGCGCGCCAGTGTTCTGCAAACGTCAAAAAGTGAGGCAATTTCGGTTCCTCCGGAAATAAAGAAAGTTTTTATGGATGGCATCTCCTTTTCTATCCAATCAACCGTCCATTCGATGTGATCAACTTTGGTTTGATCAATTTCTTTGTCGGCACCAGCAACTTCTGCCTGAACAATAAACAGACATTCCTGTACCCATTGAATAATTTCTGCTGGGGTTTTATTTTCTGATGCAGAAATATTTACTTTCCACGAAACATCTGCTAACTTCACCTTCAACAATCCAGAAAAAGAATTGAGTTCGTCGAGAGCGCCGAGTGCTTCTGTCTGACATGAACTTTTGGATATGCGCTGTCCAGACTTTGTGTTGAAAGCCTTGGTGGTGCCTGAATCTCCTTTGCGGGTGTAGAGCATGAGTTAAGTAGTTTAAATCAGTGCGCCTTGTGGGACGATATCCGAACGGAATTAGCTTATAAAATCCAACTTTAACTTAATATTGTTAAATGTTATCATGGGCATAATATCATGATTATATACAGATTAAAATCGGAGAATGTTGCTTACGACCTCTATCTGCCGGAAAAGAGTAACGGGAAGGCAGTTTTGTATGTACCCGGATTGCCTGGTCATCCGCGAAAAAGGGCTCTTGGGGAAAGTTTTGCGAATAAAGGATTCGCATTTCTGGAAATGAGATACATGGGCACATGGGAAAGCGATGGCAAATTTTCGATGGAAAATTGTCTGAAGAGCCTCGATGAAGCGTATTCCTTCGTAAAAGGTGGGACAGGTACTGAATTGCGCCGAGGCATTAAAAAAGAATGGGCAACTGACAGCATTATTTTCATGGGAAGCAGCTTTGGTGGCGGAGTAATTCTAAGCAGCCGCATTAAGGATCCACTGACGTTCATGTTACTTGCGCCGGTTACCGATCTAAAGAAGATCAAGGAATCGGCTGTCATATTACCTTCAGGAGATGATGATATTTACAATCTCATTGCGAACGGTTACGCGAATGTATATCGTGGCCTGTCCAAAAAGGATTGGACGGATTTTATGAACGGTGACTCGGCAATAAATCCAGAAAAAAACCTCGACAATCTGAAAAATAAGAGATTGATTTTTGTGCAAGGTGATAAAGACAAGACTATAGATCACGCCGATACGGATGAGTTTGTTACGAGGCTCAAATCACACGGAATAAATGCCGAATTTGTCAGTATCGAAAATGCCGGACATGGAAGTGATCTGGAAGATAAGTCTGCCGATGCTATTGCGAAGATGATATAAAAAATCCCGTGCGGTTTTTGAATTCCGCACGGGTGTGATTGTTAACCAAGAAAACGGCAGCGGTGTTTTTCGCTAATCCGCTTCCGCATTATGCCATAGGCTTGTTCATGAACATGGAGACATCGTGTCATGAAGGCTCTCTCAAGCCTCTCCGAAGCCGGTTTGATCCACGGCCTTTGTAAGGCCTTCAAAAAATCTACCTCGTCATCGCTGAAGTCTTTGAATGTCTCTAGCGATTTCAAAATGATAGACTCCTCTTTCTGGAGCAGAATGCCTGTGGAGAGAAGAAGATCCTTGAGCATGACCACAGATTTCTTTCTGGCCCACAAGAGCTCGTTTTCCGTTCTGCGTCCCAGTGCGAACACCAAGTTTCGCATCTGGAATGTGTATTGTTGAACTTTTTGAAGCAGGCTCAATTGGAGCTGATACTCGGACGGGCCGACTGTCCTGTCGAAAATGTTTTCCCCGTAGAGCGGTTCTGCCTGCCGTAAGTGGCAAGTAAAGAATGCGCCACAGGTGTGTATCGAGAAGAAGTCGGCATTTTCCGGAATTTCATCCAAGTAGATGAGGTGCAGATGGACCGGTAATTCCGTAAGCCGCACTTGTCTGACCATTTTGCGAAGATTCGAACAGTCTTCCGCGTCCCGCTTTTTGAGGACGATTAGCAAATCGGCGTCATGAGGCAGGATGTGCGGATTGAACAGTATCGAACCATGAAATAAGATGCAGACGATGTTGTCCGCACCGAAGGCCGAGACGATTTTTTCGCTCAGTCGCGTTATCTTTCTCTTATTCATGACTTTTCCTTTCCGATGAGAAGTTTTTGGTACGGAGTAAGTACGATCTTTTCAGATCGACGTATGCCCGCTATGAATGAAGGGATCGCGTTCCCGTCGGACATAGCCAGTGCTTCTGGCAGGGAGACATTTGATGTTGTCGACTCTGTGCTATCGGAGGCTTTTTCAAGTGCCTTCATGGTCCAGAAGATTAAGCTCGAATCAACGACCAAATCCTTCTGTTCCCATTTGAGACAACTCCCTAGCAGAAACCTCACCGGTGTTCCGCCGTACCTGTCTATTAACGACGAGATGGATGCCTTGTGGATGTTCGACACGGGGCTATTTTTTATTCGCGCGAATGGCGTGACAACAGCCGAGATAGGACTTACGTCCCCGCAGATCTTTCTCGAAATTCCGTAAGACAGAACCAGCGGTTTTATCGATCTGTTGCTGACGACAACGACTTCAGGGTCAAATCCCGCGTTTCGAAACGAGTGGAATAAAAACGACCAACAGAAATCGGTATCGAGTGTCCATTCACGCTCGAAGAGCCGTACCTTGCGGCCAGGTTTTCGTTTTCTGGATACAAGTACAGGCTGATTGTATTCACTTTGCAACGCGTCGATCTCCTTCTGGTAAAAAGAAGGGAACGCTTTTATGGGATTTCCGTTGAAACCGGAGTCCATGACCAGTACCTGATCACGTTCCGATTTGAGTGGCGAGTCGCATAACTTACACTGAAGCTGACCACCGACCTCTCGGATCAGCTTCCTTTCGGTAGCCCACTTCGAGGTGACAGCGTCCTTCAGTACTTCGACCGCCCCGCAACTGCACGCGAGGACTTCCAGATTCTTCTGCTTCAGGCAGTGATTGTCCGAGAGCTGGTCACAATATTCTTGCAGAGATATGGTATGGGACTGGTCATTATCGAGCCAATAGGAGTCGAATTTGATCCCAAGCCGACCCATAATCCTTTCGAACATGCGATATCGGTTTGTGATTTCGGCTGCCCGCATACCGGCATATTTCATGCCGGTCAGATTGATGGAGCAGACAGATGACACACCCAGGAGTTTTGACATTGTCCAGACCGTGAACGGCGTCAGAACCAAACCCGGTTTAATTTCTGCCGGAATTGTTATCGGCAGACACATGATGGTTGGCTTCATTAGCCACCTCCTTTCTTTTTAAGTAATTCTTCTGCCTTAGACACCGCAAACTTCGCGGCGATCACGGCGTCTCCCGTTTCCAGGAATTTGACCACAAACGAACCGAAGAATGTGTCTCCGGCACCTAGCGTGTCGGTTGTTTTTACATTTTGGCCGCGGATATTGATTTGCTTTCCATGGATCCACAATTCGACGCCATCCCGGCCTTTGGTCAAAAGCAATATTCGGTGTTTGAAAACATCCGTAATGCTTTTGTGCACGTGATCGAATTCTCGCCGATTGACTTTGAGCGCGATGACCTTATCGAGGTCACGAAGATCGCACTGCCAGTCGAGTTCGGCGCGTCCTTCTGGAGCCCTGATGTATCCTTGAGCATCCAGAAAAACATCGCAACTACGGAGACGAAGCTCGCGCAGATCAAACTCGCCAAGGATAGGCGAAAGAATAATATTGTGCGATGGTAGCCTCTTAGGCAGTCGAATTTTGGGTATCCGATCGATTCGGATATGCTCATTGTGCTCCGAGATTGTGATGAATACGTCAGCTGGTTTCTCGCCGGTGACGATAGTGGGTTTGTATCCCAACGATCTTATCGCATTACCGCAATAGTGTGCGGGTCCGCCCGCACGATGAATCTGTAATCCTCGATCAAGATCGTCGATATGGTCGACGGTATGAGAGGCTATGAGAGTGATTGTCTTCATAAAGCTTTTTCAGTTTTCGGTTGTCAAAATTCATTTTCTGTGTCCGTATTAGCATATTTGGGACAAATTTACAAGCGTAGCGACCATGATGCAAATCGCTTATATCATGCGAGATTAGGGCAGTTATACAAGCTGATGGTTTTTCGCCTCCTGCGCCTCAGCCCTTTCGGGAAAGTGATGCGCGAGCCACTTTGCAGATAAGGGCGGTTACCTTCGCCCGTCACCTCGCGGGTTGTTCGCACCTAGCTCCTGTTGGTATGGCGAGAGCGGCCGACTGTTTGTGCGTTACAATCAGAGGCTTGCAATCACCCCTAAAAACATCACTTCTGAAAATCTGTGCGCAGGAGAGGACTCGAACCTCCATTCCCTAACGGGAGCTACCACCTCAAGGTAGTGCGTCTACCAATTTCGCCACCTGCGCGTTCATGCACTATAACAGAAATCTTATTTCTTTTCCTCAACTGCAACTTCGGCAACATCTTCAACCGGCTTTGCGATCTTGGTATCAGTATTTTGTCCTGGATCGCGAACCGCTAGAATGCGCCTCATTTGTTTTCGAATTTCCTTTGAAGCCTTTTCACGAATGAAATAAAGCTTGGCACGGCGAACTTTGGATCGGCGGATGAGTTCTACTTCATCAATCATTGGAGAATAAAGTGGGAAAATACGTTCTACGCCTATACCACCAACAACTTTGCGTACAGTAAATGTTGCTCCTGCTTCGCTACCATGTTTGCGCGCCAAAACCAGACCCTCAAATGCTTGGAGACGGAATTTGCCCTTGTCTTCTTCAATTTTCTGCCAAACACGCACCTGATCTCCAGAACGGATATCTAGTTTCTTGCGTTCAGCAATATCTGCGGTTGAAATTACCTTGGTTACCATAGTTGAGCTACATTAACATAATCTGCCACATAGTTCAAGCGATTTTCAGATTTGCACCCTCTTGGTAAGAGAAACTCCGAGTTTCTTACATCCGTTTTCAAAATCCTTTGGTAGAGGTGATTCGACTTTGATACGCTTACCTGCCAAGTTAGTAAATTCTATGGAGCGCGCATGTAGCGCTGTCCGCTTAAAACCCAGAGCAAATGGACGTCTTGGAGCATAGAGAATGTCACCTACAACTGGATGATTGACAGCCATCATATGCACTCGAATCTGATGAGTTCTGCCCGTCTTCGGTTCAACCTCAATCAAAGAAAATTTTTCCTTTTTTCCTTCTTGAGTTAATTGCTTAGTTGCGATTTTCGACCAGTAAGTTTCCGCATCCCGCATCTCCCCTCTAGCGCCGCGTTGCGCAGACCATTTCCTAAAATCTGAACCACTGCGCCCAATAGGACGGGTAATCGTACCGAATTCATCAGACATTTCACCCCAGACAAATGCCAAATATTTTTTAACCATGGTACGATCTTTGAACTGATCTTTGAGATGGGCGTGGCCTTTCTTGGTTTTCGCAATGATAAGTGCGCCTGATGTTTCGCGATCCAGACGATGAACTATGCCTGGGCGCAATAATGTCTCCCCTTCAGGTGTTCGTGCATGTTCACCAACTTTGGCGGTTTCAGGATACTTTTTTATAATCCAATCAGTCAGAAATAGTCCCGAGCCACGACCGTCAGGATGGACCATTAATGCTTGTGGCTTGTTGATCACCAGACAATCATCATCCTCATAGAGAATCTCAATCTTTGGTATCTTTTGAGTTTTGTTGCTCATATCATGAATATACGCTAATCTACAAGAGTTACAAGTGGAAAGTTGGCGAGTTCAGTTAATCACGATTTATACTTGCATATCTGGCACTTGCAACCCGCGCATTTATTTCTCGCGCGATTAGCTCAGTTGGTAGAGCAGCGCTTTTACACAGCGAAGGTCGGGGGTTCGAATCCCTCATCGCGCACTGAATTACATCACACAAAAGCCCACCTCTCTCAAAGCGGACTTTTGAATTGCTAACTTGCGAACTTGTATTACACCTGTGGGGCAGAAGCCACGGAAACCTCTTTCTTACCAGACCATCCTAGAAGCAGAATGACTGCACCGAGAACTAAATGGAGCCAGTTGTCAGCAGAGTTGACTGGAATAATACCTAGAACTGTATCTCCCTGTAGGAATCCGACGACTGCCAAGAGTAGGTAGATAACACCAACCCAGACCAGAGTAGTAGCTGCTGCACTTGAGGACTTGGTACCAACAACAACCAAGATCAAACCAAATACAACGTGTATGACACTGTGAAGAGTGTCTACATCAAAAACTCCCAAGAGTGGATTTGAGAAGAATCCCAAAACTCCAACAACAAGGAAAATGATGCCGAAAACTAGAGCAGATTTATTTGCCATAAAATTAAATATAGTTATTTGTTAATTAATAAGTGACCATAGTAATTATAACATCTCTAGGTTCGCGACAATCCACAGCTTACGCGCAGGTTGTTCGCTCATTATTGTCCCCTCGGTTGGAATCGAACCAACATCGACGGCTTAGAAGTCCGCAGTTCTATCCATTGAACTACGAGGGGTTACGGACAAATTATCACATTTTGACACCTTATTACAACGATGGATCAGAAACTCCACTATATCCAGAAACTACCCTGGCACGTTCTCGGGCGCGATTTTCGAAAGTTTTGAGGGTTTGGGAAAGTTTTTCTGAATTAAAAATAGTTGATATACCTCTTGATTCTTCAACTGGAGACGCAGATAAGCTGTCCCGCACATGCATAAAGGTAAATGCCCCAATACCAATATAAGCGACGGACAAGATAAAAGTAAAAATAACCATGTAAAGCCAATCCAGGTAAGGATCATTCATGATTCTATGCAGAAAAGAATCGTGTGGACGTTTCATAGTTGTATGTTTTTTTAGATGTGGAAATAGATTCTTTTTCATGGTCGTGTTAATTGGTGGCGCGAATAGAAAGTGTATCCAAAACAAATGATAGGTGCCAGACTGATTTTGGATCTTTGGCGTCGGAGCTTCCCCCTGCTGAAATTTTTACCATGCTTACAGAAGACTTGTATTGCAAATTTTCTGCGTAAATCAGAGTTCTCATGATTGCCGACCATGTTCCCTCTACATCCATGTGTGCCATAATATGTCCCTCTGATTCCGTTGCTCCCGCCGCTAGATCGTCAGCAGAAATTGAGGAGATGGAAACCTTGGCGCCAGTAGAGTTGCCCAATGATTCCAACATCTCAATAAATTTAACTTTCTGCGAATCAGGCACAAAAAATTTTGGTAGTTCCGCACGATCCTTGACTGTCATTTCGTATGCTTCCATCAAACTCTTGCCCTGATCTTTGTTCATCTGCTCTTTTTTCACATCTTCTTTTGCTGCGAGAGCATGTTCCAATGAATTGTTGACACTGTGATACATAAAACCATACAGACCATAGACAAAAACCGTGACGGATATAGCAATGACAAATAGTGCGATGTTGTTTTGGTGATGCTTCATTGTAATGTGTAAACGATATTGAAAGAGAAGGGCAAATCCTTACTCTTGGCCAATCCAGAAATGGGCAGGTCAACTTTATGCCCAGCAGTAACTGATTCCAGGCGATTCTTGAGATCAACTAGCGATTCCCTTGTTGGAGCAACTCCCTGCAATGTGAGAGTAGCTGTAGTTGAGCCTATTTCGTTGACTGATATTGAAGTTATGCGCGTCACACCCCTCAAAGTGACAATTTGTTCTATGACATCAGATGGTTGAAATGGTGTGGCGACCAAGAGTGAATTTATTCTTTTGGCATCAGTTAATAATTCGTCGCGTAGACGAGAAACATTATCTGCGTCTGTATTCTTTTTAATTGAAGCCACAAGTTTGTTCTGTGATTGCTCTTCAGTAAAGCCAGAAATATATGCTGGAAAAAGTGAACCAATGCCTATAAGTCCCGCTAGAGATATAAGAAAAAGTAATACGACGGCAACGCGTACATGGTAACCTCGAATCAATATCTTTTGCTCTACTTCTGGTAAAAAACTATGTCTCATATGTATATTATATGGCCAAACCGGCGGCAATAGCATACTCCAGAGAATCTGTGCGTTTTATTGGTGGCACGTAGTCATTGATGTTGAAAGTGTTGAGCCAAACATCAGGAACGACACTCTGTGATAGAGCCGCGCCTCCCCCATCTCTGATCAGGGTCTCACATTCTTCTGCATGAGATCCAACTACGATAATTTCTGAAATTTTCGAATGAATATCAGGGCGTGTAAGCCAGTATGAATATACGCGATTGATCTCGCTAGTAACTGGGTGTGAAGACGAA
>JBDKJM010000005.1:0-2737 GCA_039796555.1 Candidatus Parcubacteria bacterium
GGAGATGATGCAACAACTGGATTACACAAACAATCACTGCAAGGCAGCTCTCGTAGTGGAACCATCTTCCTCTCAGGATACAGGACATGTGGAACAAATTGTGTCGCAAACACCTGGACCCAAGTCTGGGGAGGTAACGACTCCAGTGTAGGAGACCTAGGTACAGCCGTAGCACTAGATACTAGTGGTAACCTAGCTCTCACAGGCCAACTCTACTCACTAGCTGACCTAGGAGGTGGCTTGGTAGTAGGAAATGGCTACTTCATAGCCAAGTTCAACGTCTCTGGTAACAATCCTCCACTCTACAAATGGGCTCAAAGTGCAGGTAACAGTACAGGACTAAGTGTCTCCTTCGACACCCAAAACCACCTCATAGCTGGTGGTACATACAAGTACACCGTAGACTTTGGTGGTAACTCCTCCACCGCTCCTGTTGGTACTACTGGAGGATTTACGGTTGAGTATTTGAAGTAAAAAAGTTATTCGCAGATCGTGCGCATTATGCTATGCTCTCTGCATGCCAACTATTCTCTCTGGACTGGTAGTTCGTGAATCACTAATTCCAAAACTTACTGACAAAGTAAAGCGTCTTTCTTATGTGCCGACATTGGCCATTATCCAAGTTGGTGACAGGCCTGATTCCACGGCCTATATCAAGGCTAAAATGACATTTGCTAAAAAGATTGGTGTCAAAACCGAGTATATTCATTTGCCGGAAAATATTTCACAGACAGAAGTTATTGAACACATCAAAAAATGTAACAATAATAAATTAATTCAAGGTATTATCGTTCAAGTTCCTTTGCCAGAACACATAGATAGAAGCGCCATAATTGAAGCCATTAACCCAACCAAAGACGTAGATGGATTAACTTCAGCAAATTATGACAAATTACTTACAGGTGATATGAGTGGCATAGTCCCAGCAACTGCCCGAGGTGTAAAAGAGTTACTGGATCATTATTCTATTTCTTTGAATAGAAAAAAAGTTGCAGTGGTTGGCAGGTCTAGACTGGTTGGAACTCCAATCGCTATTTTGTGCAAAAGGCAAGGGGCAGAAGTTATCATTTGTCATAGCAAAACTCCTGATATCGCACACGAAACTAAGAAAGCAGATCTCGTTATTGTGGCAGTTGGTAAGCCAGGGTTGATAGGCGCAAATCATTTGAAAGAAGGTGCGATAGTTATAGACATTGGCATTTCCAAAATGCCCGATGGAAGTCTCAAAGGCGATGTTGATTTCGAAGCAGTAAAAAATATTGTTTCGGCCATCAGTCCTGTTCCTGGTGGAGTGGGGCCGATGACGGTCATGGCTCTATTTGAAAATCTTGTTGATGCATGTAAGTAATAGATCTACAGTACGTTTATAGGCATGCGATCATTTGTATCATTAGTATATTGGTATTAAAATAATAGCGATTAATAAGCAAATAATATTATTCCCATGAATGTCCCAGCAAAATTGTGGTCAGTCGTTACCAGTGCCGTTGTTTTACTTACGGTTTTTCTTGCCATTCTTTCTATTAAAGAGATTAAATCAATCAGTTATGTTGGCAGTGACAAACCCATCACCAATACCATTACCGTAAGCGGTAAAGGCGAAACCGTAGCAGTTCCTGATGTGGCCACATTCTCCTTCTCTGTGACAGAAACAGCTAAAACAGTGGCTGAAGCCCAAACCAAAGCAACAGATCGAGCCAATGCCGCTCTCAAGGCCGTAAAGGACGCCGGTGTTGCTTCGAAGGACATCAAAACAACTTCATATTCCATAAATCCTCATTACGATTACCAAACTGACGTTTGTGCCAACGGCTACTGCAGACCAGGTAAGCAGGTGTTGACTGGATATGAGGTTTCTCAGTCTACACAGGTGAAAGTTCGCGACCTATCAAAGGCAGGTAGTATTTTCAGTACCATTGGTGGACTTAATGTTGATAACGTCAATAACCTATCTTTCTCTATAGATGATATAGAACAAGTCAAAATGGACGCACGTGCCAAAGCTATCGCAGATGCACAGACCAAAGCAAAGTTACTAGCGAGACAACTCGGCGTAAGTATTGTGAGGATCGCCAGCTTCAATGATTCTAGTAGTCAACCTGGTCCAATGCTATATGCCATGAGAGAGGATGTTATGACCATGAAAGCCGCCTCGGCTCCAGCAGTGGCTCCAGAGATTTCTGTAGGGGAGGATAAGATTACAAGCATGGTGACGATTACTTATGAGATAAGGTAGTCGTAATCTATATTATTTTCAAAATTCTACCACCGCTTCTTTCACCTATTCCTTATTGTTTTTTGCTATTTTACACCTCAAAAATGTTTGTTAGATAATCACAATTTTGCACCACTCACTTTTTTGATTGTTTACATCAATCGGTTACTTGTAAGTAAGTATGTATTGACTTTTACTTCATACTTACTTATTATGTGTAGTAATCCCCCGCCGGGGTTTTTTAATACAATTTACAAATACAATGAAATTAACTGAATATGTCAAAGATACACAGGCCGAAATGAAGCATGTCAATTGGCCGACTCGCGAACAAACCATTCGATTCACTCTATTGGTCATCATTGTCTGTGCCATAGTTGCGGCATTACTAGGTTTGTCGGATTTTGTGTTTTCTAGATTGCTAACATTACTTTTCTAAATAACTTTTCATTTTAAATTTTAACCATTTATTCACATGTCCAAACAACAAACTACAGGTGAGCGCAATTGGTATGCCATCCA
>JBDKJM010000006.1:0-3036 GCA_039796555.1 Candidatus Parcubacteria bacterium
AGAGAGATTAGGCACCCCACGCAAGGCATAGAACTTGACGAAGAGGGCATAGGGCAGAAGCGTCCCCAGCCCCAGCATGACAAATGCCCCAACCGAGCGCCAAAAGCGGACCTCAACGAACAACCTGCGCCAATCTTTCCATAGCACTTTCACTCCACCCCACCAAGTGCGTGGGCGGTAGATATAGCGCCATGAGCCATTTTTGAACACGGCGATACCGTCCATGACGACCAGAGTAAGCACGGCAAAAGCCATGTAAAGTGCGAAGAGTATTAAATAATGGACTGCTGGGTTAAAGAGTGTGATGACACAAGCCGCCAGAATCGGTTTGTAAGGGTTCTTCTGTGGGAAGATCAAGCCATAGGTCATCAATGTGATTGAGACAAGACATAATGAAAAACCGAGAATCAGCGTATAAAAATGGGTAATTTTGGCATATGCCATGATGATGAAGATCATCAAGACCGGCGCGGCTGTCAATTGATAGATGGCTTCGGGTTTGTATTGCGGCAGAATCCGCTTGAGGAGCAGTGCCACGAACAGATACGATAAATATGCTACCCCCGGCACGACCAGCACAATGGCAAACGGCAGGACTTTATAGTAGCGCAACCAGGTTGTGAGAATGGAATAGCGCACACGGAATTCATATCCGTTGGTGAGCTGGTTAAACTTGCCTGCCGCCTGATCAATCAATTGGCTATCAGGATTAAAAAAAGGCACCAGTTCGTCGCCATTGATAACGGCTTCGCCACTCAGTACGAGCGGGATGCTGGCAATGACATTTCGAAATGTAAAAAATGAGAGTAGAAAGTAAACCACCCCCACAGCGATGGCAATGTTTTGAGTAGAAGTCAATTGCCAACTACGGGGTTTATAAAAAAGGAGAGTGGTGGGTGGTTGTACTTGCTTTGAAACGAAAGAATCAGGAATAGGGATTTGTATATTCGCGTACAAGCCTTCCACTTTTTTAGTGAGAGAGTGCCTGGGTTTTGAGTTCATTGAAATAATTGGCTAGCTTTGCATTTAGATTGGCGCTGCGTTCAATCAGATGGGTACTGACCTTCTCATATGAGGCTAGTACAGATCGAATACCTGCCTTTAGGTCATCTTCGTGATGAAATTGGTTGATATTTCTTGCATACGTTTCCATGTCTAAATAGTCAACTAGCTCTTGCACTTTCACATCGTAGACAAGCCCGTAGAAGGGCTTGCCTAAAATAGATGAGATGACCAGTGTGTGTAAGCGTTCGGCGAGGACCATGTCGACGCTGGCAATGATCTCGGCGGCATCCTGTGCGGTTTGCGGGTCGTGCAGAATGAAGGGAATTTCTGGAATGCGTTTTGAGAATTCTTTTAAGATCGAGAGATCGTCATTGGCTTTGAATTTACTTTGCATGGGGAGTGCATGAATTTCGATGGGTGTCTCGGCATTGATCTGTTTTAAGGCTCCAGCCAGGTTTGCTTGGAATGGCTCCCATGCTTCAGGTTGTTCGATATCGTAATTTAGGTTCAAGGCGATGCGGATTTTGTCGGAGGGGGGCAGGGGTTTGGGGGTGGGGACGAAGACCTCGGGTGAGTTGGCAAAAACAGCGTCTGGGACGAGATTCACTTTCAATGGGGAAAGACCAAGCTCGAGCGCGGTGCGATGCGATTTTTCGTCGCGCACGGAGAGAAAATCCACCTGGTTGAGAATCCAACGGGCAAGTATTTCTCCGCGGGTGGTCATCAACGGACCGACGCCGATATTGCTCATGATCACTTTTTTGCGTGCGATCTGTTTTGCAAAGGTGACGGTGGCAAGAATCATCAGCAGGGTCGAATAGGGGTTGCGCCCGACGCTGGCGTATAGCTCTTTGATGATACTGCCGCCGCCAAAAAAGATGACTTTGCTCGCGAGTAGATATTTTAGGAATCGGAAAAGTTCACGTGTGGTGTGAAAAGATTCTATCTTGAAGGTTGAACATAACATGCGCTGTGTGAAAGCCGGGTCATACGAGTTGACGGCATATTCATGTTCGCTGCCAAGTTGGGAGAGGAAAGTCTCTAGCAATAGTTCATCGCCGAGGTTGAATTGACCGTGAGTGCCAAGAAAGAGGATTTTCATAAGCCTGCCTTTGTTGACTTTATAATACTCACTTCACACGCCCTCGCACCTGACAGGAAAATTGCAGAATAGCTTACTTATTTGAAATGTGATCTTTTTTATTTTTGCTGAATGGGTGTTTTTCCTAATAGACATGAATGCTGAAATACGATGTGCCACATGATTAACGGATGTAGACCAGTAGCCAAAGTTTGAGAAATAAATCACGTAATGAGTCAAAATGTGCTTGCCATTCCTGCATTTCTTGTCTATACTCTGAGAAAATTCAACCCACGCCAAGGAGATTACCGATGTCCACAGTGCGCGATATGATCCGTAAGAAGGGTAGCGAAGTTTTTTCGATTGCTCCAGATATGACAGTATATGAAGCGCTTTCTGTCATGGCAAAATACAACACGGGCGCTTTGATGGTGGTGAACAATAGCAAGGTGGAGGGGATTATCTCTGAACGGGATTGTGTTCGAAAAGTGGATCTGGAGGGCAGGGCGGCAAAGTCTACCAAGGTCAGCGAAATTATGACCAGCAAAGTGGTGTACGTGGAGGCGGGTCAACAATTGGAAGAATGCATGGCGCTGATGATCGACAAGAACATCCGCCACCTGCCAGTGTATGATGGCAAAGACTTACTCGGCTTGATCTCCATTCGTGATGTGTTGAAAGAAGTGATTGATGTACAGAAATTAATGATCAATCAACTAGAGCATTACATTACAGGTGGGGGAAGGTAGTTTATAGAATCAATTAGCCCTGCAATTTTGTAGGGCTATTTTTTTAATAGATAAAGATTTTTTGAAATTCACCACAGATAAACGCAGATGTACACAGATTTAGTGGAAGAATTTTTTCGGAAAACTGTTTTTATCCTTTTCATCTATGTATATCTGTAATTACTTCTGCCAGGGTAATTTTTCCAGATCCATATTCCCGCC
>JBDKJM010000007.1:0-5325 GCA_039796555.1 Candidatus Parcubacteria bacterium
ATTGTGGCATCTTCGAGCAAATTAGAGAACGGATTCCTACTTTTGGCCGACAACAATGGCCACATAACAGGATTTGATCTCACCACCGGCGCCAGGTTGTCGGGTCAAAGAATCTACGCTCTTCTTGGACCCATACGGTCTGGAGACGTGGAGAACTTGATCAATCCGGAAACGATTGCCGCCGGACGCAACGGGTTCAGCTCCTACGGCAAAATGATCCTCGGTCGTTTTCCTTCACGGGATCTGGTGCTGTCATTCCCATTCAACAAACGGGTGTCATTCGCAGTACCAGTTTGGGGTCAGCGAAATGGATCCCTGGCGCCGTCACGAATGTGGGTCACTCCAATCTATATTAACGGTCCGTCCGACATGAGGGTCGGGGTGGAGTACGAGGTGCCAAAAGATGGCAGTAGTTTCATCCTAAAGTTGCAGGCCGGCGAATACAACATGCGCACCGAATTCGAAGGCCTCACCGACTGGGAGGAAATCTTCGGTGGTGGCATCGGCAAGGGCTGACCTCGCTTACTGACAAAGATTGCTCACGTGGGCCGCAGACAGGGAAAGTTTCCTGTTTGCGGCCTATTTTTTTATGTGCTATAGTACTGCGACACGACTTTTATAAATATTACTTATTTATACAAGATACATTTCATGGCCAAACAGACACAACTCATACAACTCAAAAACAAGTCTACAGGCGAGACTTATTGGACACGCAAGAACAAGAAGAAAGTTGAGCGCAAAGTCGAACTCAAGAAATACAGCGCCAAGCTCCGAAAGCACGTAGTTTTCAAGGAGGCCAAGAAATAGTAGAATTGAGTCGGGCATTATGAGTAATCGCAAATGTGATTCATTCTTCATTCTTAATTCTTAATTCTACTTCAGGGGCGATTAGTTAAGTGGTATAACTGCGGTCTCCAAAACCGCTGTCCGAGGTTCGATTCCTCGATCGCCCGCCGTTTATGATAGGTTCATGGTGGGGTTTTGAAACGAAACAACTATGTATCATCTGGCTAAGGAACACTTCAAGAAGTTTGACCAAATACTATATAAGGCCGCCTGTTTGCATAACATAAAGAACATTACTCGTTCCCGAGATGTTTTTCGGGATCTTGTTAGTGCCGTGACCGGTCAACAACTTTCTGGAAAGGCCGCAGATACTATATTTGGACGACTTGAAACACTAGTGGGTCGAACCGGTATGGCACCACGTTCCATTCTCAAACTTCGCATTGAAGCCATGAGGAAATGTGGTCTTTCAAATGCTAAAGCTAAAACCATACGCACTATTGCAAAAGCAGTTATAGATAAGAAACTAAACTTGATCAACATTCACAAACATGATGACAAGACAGTCGTAGAACTTCTGACATCAGTCAAGGGTATTGGTCCATGGACTGTTGAAATGATTCTAATGTTTTCGCTTGGGCGCACAGACATTTTTTCAAAAGGTCTTGAAGATGTATTAGTTGATGTCGTTAAAAGTGGAAAGATTATTTATTCTGGTACTAGCGCTGGCTCCATGATTGCTTCTTCTGATTTGAAATTATCATCATATGATGAAGAAGAAAAAGATTTGGTCCAAAAAACAAATGACTTTTCTGGTCTTGGTTTGGTAAACTTTTTGATCATTCCACACACAAATAATAAAGATTTTGCTGAAAGTAATGTTTCCATGGTTAGGCGTTTGTCTGACAATCTTCAACCTTTAATTTTCCTTGATGATAATAGGGCATTATGGGTTGAAAATGGTAAGTTGGAGATAGTTAAAGTTTAATAATAAAAATCTCCGGAACCTTACGTGGTTCCGGAGCTGGGAAGTGAATGATTAATTGTGGGTCGGGATTTGTAGCATCATAACACTGTGAAGTTTCCGAGCGATGACCTCAGATCGCTTTTTCATTGTGCGTCGTTTCTCGACCACCACCATCAGGTCCCGAATGTTTTTCACGAACTTGCCGAGGTTGAGCTCGGGTTTGGGAGTAAACATATATGGTGGCTTTCTATTATGATCGATAAATGATTATATACAGCTAAAAAATCACGATCTGATCTGTACATTTTAGCTACCTTACTCCGCCACTGGCAGTGATATTGAGAACGTACTACCTTTGCCTGGACCTTCAGATTCCACCCAAATCTTGCCATGATGTCTGGTGACAATATCATGTGTCATATAGAGCCCGATGCCCATACCTTCGGTATCAGTCGAGCGAGCTTCTTTGCCGCGATAAAATTTTGTGAACATGCGTGGCAGTTCTTCCTTGGCGATGCCTATACCAGAATCTTTTACAGAGATAATTATCATATTATCTTTTTTCTCTACATTGACGATGATGGAACAGTTATCCTTGGAATAATTTATGGCATTTTCTACTAGAGTGTGTATGACGAATCTCATACGTGCCGTGTCACACATAACTTCCAAACCTGCAGGAACATTTCTTTCAATCTTCATACAACGGGCCACCACATGGTCATTGGTTCTTTTGAGTACCTCATCAATGAGCGAACCGATATCAACTCGCTCGGTACGATATTTGTACAAAGCATTTTCAGTTTCAGATGCATTGACTAGTAGATCGGTTAATTCCACAAGTTTTGCATTAGCATCCTGAATATATCCGATCTGCGTAACACCGTTCTCTGATAATTGTTCCTGCGCCAGATTTTCACTAGCCCACTTTATGTGAGTAAGGGGAGTACGAAATTTGTGTGTAACTGTAGTGATAAATTCATATTTCAAAATATCACTTTCTCGCAAACGTCGCCAGACAGCTACACCTATGGTTACTGTTGGAAGTGCGAAAATGAAAGCCGTGGTCCATGATGGAAAATTTGGGTATAAGAAGTGTATCCAAGTATTGGAAAAGTCTACCAAAGCTATCAGTCCAGCTACGCCCAAGACGGCTATACTATAGAGAAAAGCTTGTTTGGCAATATTTTTTATATTTGGCTGCATAGTCTTTCAACGGCATAATTGTATCATCTTTATTGCTAGCCACCTATCAGCGCACTACATAGAATTACTCCATGAGGAAAGGTATCTGAATATGCCCTGCAAATCTGTTGGATCAAACCAGGTTATCCTTTGATCTCTCTTGAACCAGGTCATTTGCCTTTTGGCGTATTGCCATATTTTGCTAGTTAGTTTCTCTACCATTTCTTCACGAGTTATTTTTTCTTGTAACAACAAGCTCAAGTAACGATACTCAAGTCCAAGTTCGTCTAGACGTTCATAAGAGAGCGGATCATTGGCTGGACTATTAGAGCCTTGATGAAGTCTCTTGGCTTCATCTATCATACCGGCATTTATTCTTTGAATTAGTCTCGCATGAATTTTTTCTCTCAAAACGTTGTCGGGAAGTTTTATTCCTATCATGCATACATCATATGGTTTTTCACTTGGTGCGCTAATTGGAGGAACAGATCCGAGTGCATTTGCAATTATGATGGCACGCGCTAGTCGTCGCTTGTTCTTGGGGTCAATGGTCGAAGCTCTTTCCGGATCAATCTTTTTTAATTCAAGGAAAAGTTCTTCAGCTGATTTTAACTCAAGCTTGCTCTGCTCATCAGTGTCTGCCGCAACATCGGGAAAACCTAGATTATCAATAAGTGTAGAGATGTAGAAACCAGTGCCACCGCATATTATGGGCAATTTGCCTCGCGAATCAATGTCGCTCACAGCTTTTTCAGCCAAGACTTTCCATTGTATAGCGGTGAAGCGCATATGGGGATCTGCCACATCAAGTAAATGATGCGGGATACCGTGCATTTCTTCAGTTGTAATTTTTCCTGTGCCTATGTCCAAGCCTTTGTAAACTTGACGTGAGTCAGCGGAAACAATTTCTGCGCCTGAATAATTGGCTACCTTTTTGTCTGTAATCCATTCGGCTACAGTTACTGCCAAACTGCTCTTACCTACGGCTGTGGGACCTAGGATGACAAGGAGTAAAGGTTTTGGTTTGGTGGTCATGAAAAAAGTGCCGGGAGGGAGAATCGAACTCCCATGGATTACTCCGCACGATTTTGAGTCGTGTGCGTCTACCAATTCCGCCATCCCGGCATACTCACAACAGTCTACTAGAAATTTCATTAAAATCAAATAAAAGCCATGCTATAATAGGCACATGACCACTGTCTATATCAATGACGCTATCTTTTGGATAGAACTGGAAAAAATCAGCCCCAACCCGTATCAACCTCGTCGTGAATTTGATCCCGTTGCTTTGAAGAGTCTATCGGAATCCATCCGCATGTACGGCGTGCTTCAGCCGCTTGTGGTGACACGCAAAGAAGTTTTTCGTGAAGACGGTGGTATGCAAGTTGAATACGAGCTGATTTCTGGTGAACGACGACTACGCGCTTCGAAATTGGCCGGTTTGTCACAGGTGCCAGCACTTATCAGAAACGCACCCGAAGACGCACAGCTCAAACTGGAGATGGCCATAATTGAGAACTTACAACGTGAAGATCTGAATCCTGTTGATCGTGCTCGTTCATTTGATCGTCTAGCCAAAGAGTTCAACTTGAAGCAAGCACAGATTGCCGCAAAAATCGGCAAGAGTAGAGAATATGTTTCTAACTCAATGCGTATTTTATTATTACCTGACGAAATGATCACTTCGCTCGAAGAAGGAAAAATTTCAGAAGGGCATACTCGCCCACTTCTCATGCTCGCAGATCGTCCCGATGAGCAGCTAGTTTTATTTAAGGAAATAATGAGTAAAAAGTTGACAGTGCGTGAAGCGGAAAGTTTGTCTCGTCGTGTGGCCACTGATCGCATCCGCAACAAGGGTAAATATTTGGATCCGGTAATGATAGAAATGGAAAAGAATTTCACAGAATCACTAGGTACACGGGTGAGGATAGAAAAAACTGGAGATGGGGGAACTGTGACCATTGATTTCTTCTCGCCGGATGATTTGAGAGGATTGTTGGAGAAGATGAGTGTTTCAAAATCCGAAATACGAAATACGAAATCCGAAACAAGCACGAAATCCGATGCTTCGCTACGCTCAGCACTTCCGGTGCCTACGGCACCTTCGGAATTTTTAGTGTCTCAGGTATCTTTGGCACATGTGGCACCTCAGAAACATTCAACGCCTTCAGTATCTGAAACACCTTCGGCGACCCAGGCACCTATGGCGAACCAAAGATCTTCGGCGACCCAAGAGCCAATGAATAATTCGTTACAATCAGAACCTTCAGCTCCAATGGCATCTCAACCCCCACTAGACGACCGAGCTCCAGTGGAAATTAAAAAGGAGGAGAATGAAGACCTGTACTCCTTAAAGAATTTTTCTTTATAGATTTATTAGAAGT
>JBDKJM010000008.1:0-9087 GCA_039796555.1 Candidatus Parcubacteria bacterium
ATACCAAGAATCCTTTTTCCGTAGATTCTTTCCCGAAGTATGACACAGATATTCTTTTAACTAGGGATTACCTGGTCATGGAAAAGTCACGGGGAGGGCAACTTGAGGTACAAAAGCTGTCTAATTTTCCAGATACGGTCATAGATTCATCAAAAATAAATCTTTGGACTAAAACAATTGAACCAGCAATAAAATACCTCTTCTTGTTTTTGATGATTATATATTTTATAGGAATATTTGTTGTAAATATGATAGGCCACTTGCTATTAATCCTTATTTTCTCAATTATAACTTGGGTAGTTCAGCTTATAAAAAAATCTGGCATTGGTTATGGGGAATGTCTAAAGTTGGGACTTTACGCCATTACGCTACTTGTTGTTATTAATGTGGTTATGAGATTTGCTGGCATAACTTTGGCAGGTTATATATCATGGATAATATTTCTCGTAGCTTTTTTTGCCAACACATCAACTCTGAAATCAAACGCTTAACCAACGATGTCCTCCTGGTCACAACGTCGCAAATCAATATATGGCCTCATCATTACCATTATAGTTGTTGGTGGAATCGGTGTGCCTGCATATTATTTATTCTACAAAGCACCGACATGTAGTGATGGCGTAATGAATGGCAATGAACAGGGGATAGATTGCGGAGGTTCATGTCAGCGACTATGCCCCTCTTCCTTTTATGCTCCGAAAGTAGGTTGGACGCGTTTCGAAGAAGTGGCACCAGGGTTGTACAATCTAGCGGCATACATAGAGAACTTGAATCTAGATGGTGAGGCCAAAAACGCTCCTTATCATATTGTCCTATACGACGATCGTGGCGTTCTTATCACCGACACCAGTGGCGTCGTGACCTTGCCGCCACACCGCAATACCCTCTCTTTCCAAGGAGCCATCAATGTTGGCAAACGTATACCCACCAAAGCACTATTTGAATTCACACAATACCCAAACTGGCACAAACAGAAAGATACTCTTTCGGCCATAGTTGTTGGAGAGAAAAAATATCAAGAAGACGAATCTGGATCATCTCTTACGGTTAACATGAGAAATACCAGTGTCTATTCTTTGGTCAATATTTCTGTATACGTTATTTTGAAGGATAAGGACGGTAACGCTCTGGGTTTTTCAAAAACTGTTCTTGATGAAATTCCTCCACAAGGAAGTGTCATTGCACCATTCACTTGGCCACTCAATAGACACGGTAAGGTAATTTCCATTGAAGTCCTACCTGTGGCAGAATAGGAGGGCATGAATTTTTTGTCGCAGAAAGCACAATCATCATATTCACTGGTTGCCATTACCAACCGTAGAGGCATGGACTGGTGGCTTTTTGGCGCAACCATACCAATACTGGCGGCAGGATTGATGACCATGTTCTCCTTTACAGGGAACAATTCTTTCGCTACACATCAGTTTGTTTGGATAATCATTTCATTAGCGGCATTTTTTGGTGTGAGCTTTATTGACGTACGTTTTTTGCGATCAACATGGGTTTCTGTAACGCTATTCAGTATCTCTGTTTTGTCCTTGATCGCACTATTTCTTCTAGGAACAGTTACCAACGGGTCACGTTCGTGGTTTGATTTGGGCACATTTTCATTTCAGCCATCTGACTTTGCCAAACTGACCCTGATTATTATTTTGGCAAAATATTTTTCACGCCGACATATAGAGATTGCCAACATTCGTCACATACTTATTTCGGGACTCTATGCCTTTGTTTTGTTTGCACTGATCTTGTCCAGTCCGGATTTGGGCTCATCAATGATCATATTTTTTGTCTGGCTAGGAATGGTCATGATCTCGGGCATATCCAAGAAACATCTCTTTGCTATGATTGCGCTTGGTCTTATTATTTTCGGCTTGTTGTGGGGTTTTGGATTCAAAGAATATCAGAAGGATCGTATACGTAATTTTATCAATCCTTTGGCCGATATACATGGCGCAGGTTACAATGCTTACCAGTCAAAGGTGGCGGTGGGATCAGGGCAATTTTGGGGTAAAGGACTGGGTTATGGCACACAGTCACGGCTAAAGTTCTTACCTGAATACCAAACCGACTTTATTTTTGCGGCCTTTTCTGAAGAATGGGGATTCGCGGGCGTTTTCATTCTACTTTCATTATATGGAGTTATTATTTGGCGTATTATTGTGAATGCCATGAATGGCGCAACAAATTTCGAGATTCTCTTTAGTTCTGGCGTAGCTGTATTTTTCATTGTGCATATTTTCATAAATATTGGTATGAATATGCATCTCTTACCGGTTACTGGTACGCCACTGCCATTCATGAGCTATGGTGGCACACATATAGTTACCGAGTTTCTGGCATTGGGCTTGGTTGTTGCTATGAGACGCTATTCTTTGTCAGCACATAAAGATGCAGTCAAAAATGAGTTTTTGGGACCACGGTAAAGAGTGGTAGTGGTGGTTTACTTTACATTCCTATACAAATTATCAATGGAGTCGAGCATTTTCTCCAGAGAAAATTGTGTTGAGATACGATCTTTTAATGTGCTTCCGTATTTTCTCCTCTCATCTTGGTGCTCAATCATGAATGAAATAGCATGTGATAATTCACGAATATTTTTTGGTTGCACGAGCACACCGGATTTCATGTCTTCAATGATTTCTGGAATGCCACCTACGGTAGTTGCGACCACGGGTAGTGAAGCTGACCCGGCCTCAAGAATGCAATATGGTAGACCTTCTTTGATAGAAGAGAGTACAAACAGGGTGAAAGCTTTTAGATATTCGGCGGCCTGATCCATATATCCTGCGAGAAATATATTTTGCTCCAGCTTCTTTTCTTTGATCAACATATGAAGTAATGTCAGATCTTGACCATCACCGATGATTACCAATATAGCTTGAGGGTACTGACTGACAATCATGGAAAAGGCATTGATCAAATATGGCAAACCCTTATTAGGATGAAGTTCAGCAATAGTACCAACAACAATTTTTTTGTTGAAATCAACAAGGTTCATACCTATCTGCTTGGCAACGGCTTGTTTGGCTCCGTCAACAGAGATGAATGTTGGCGCTTTGATGCCCAATGGGATGAGTCGAAGTCTGTTTTTTGCCCATGGGAAATGTTGTGCCTGAACATATTCTCGTTCGGAGAGAAGAATGGTGACATGAGAAAACATTGTAGTTAGCCATGAGAAAAATATAATGAGTCCACGTTGAAACAAAGAACGATCTTCGTTGAAAGGCCATCCATGTACTGTTTGAATGATGTATTTAACTCCAAGCAACCTGCCGGCCAAGGATCCGAGTCCTGCTGCTTTTGGGCTATGGGTATGCAGAATGTCTGGTCGGCGATGACGAATGATGGACATGATTTCTTTTAGAGATCCAGCATCTTTGCTGGTTGAGATATCTCTGCCTAGTGTTGCTATGGAGTGGGTATAAATGCCTGCGGCTTCTAGCTTTGTTCTCAATGTTCCGTCGCCACCGAGAGCTACAGCTACATCATGACCTTTGTCGCGCATGGCAGTGGCTAGGTCATATACATGTCTCTGTGCGCCTCCCCAGTTTGACTTGGTTATGAGGTAGAGTATCTTCATTGGTATAACGCTATCAAATATAGTCAGACAAAACAAGAAGTGTGTAAGCCCCGACAGACATTGCTCGTGGCTGGGTTGTAATGCGACCTGAACCCCGACAAATTGCCCGTATGTGCTGAATCCTTGGAAGCACATACGGTTGCAATTTGGAGTGGGTGACCTTACGACCCAGCCACGAGCAATGTCTGTCGGGGCCCCATGATTTAAGTTCTAATGAATTGTCACAACCCTGCAATAGGAGGTGTTTGCGCGACTTGCATCTACGCTACTCTTGAAATGTTCCCGTAAACATGGTAGCGTATGTTCCATGACTTCAATCGTTAGCTCGCGACGAATTCTCCTTCTTGTTGTAGGCGATGTACTCGCTTTTGTATTTTCTCTTATATTTACTCTGACAATTCGTTATGAGGCCATACCGAGCCGTGCTCTATTTTTTAGCCACGTACCATCATTTGCTATTTTGTTTGTTTTGTTTTTGATCGTCAGTTTCAGTGCGGGTTTATACGACAAACAATCAACTTTGATTCGTGGCCGCATCCAAGGCCTACTTCTACGTGTACAAGTTATAAACTTGATCATTAGTATCATATTCTTCTACCTTGCTCCTGTTGGCATTGCACCCAGGGCAAATTTGTTTATTTACATTTTGATTTCAACAGCCGCTCTCTTAACATGGCGTATGGTAATGTTTCCTGTGCTCAATTCTGCTCGCAAACAAACAGCAGTTTTGGTTGGCAGTGGTGAGGATGTAGAGGATTTACATGAAGAAATCAATGGCAGTACTCACTACGGCCTAGTATTCAAAGATCGGGTCTTGCCACAGATGGATATCAAGTCAACCGTTGATGCCATATCAACAGCTGTAAAAAAGAACAAAGCCTCGATAATCGTAGTTGACCTGCATAACCAAGTCATAGAGTCTGCAATGCCATTTTTGTACTCACTTATTTTTTCTGGCGTGCAAATCATAGACGCTAGTAAGTTGTACGAATCTCTATTTGATCGCATTCCACTCTCCATGGTGGGTGAAAGATGGTTGGTAGAAAATTCGGTCACTGTATTGGGTAATCGTCGTATTTATGATGTATTGAAGCGACTGATGGATATTGTAGTAGTTATAGTTGTGGGCATTATCTCTCTAGTTTTATATCCATTTGTATGGGCAAGTATCAAAACAGAAGATAACGGCCCCATATTTATTGTGCAGGAGCGCATCGGTAAAAATGGCAAGCATATAGGTATAGCAAAATTCAGAAGTATGACAGCCAATGATGGTGGATCTTACTCTAACAATAATGGTAAAAGCAAACTGAAAGTCACCCACACAGGAAAATTTACCAGATTAACTCGTATAGACGAACTTCCTCAACTTTGGAGTGTATTGAAAGGCGATCAGTCATTGATCGGGCCACGTCCAGAGTTACCAGCATTGGTTGAGGTCTATGAAAAAGAAATTCCATACTACAATGCTAGACATCTGATCAAACCAGGTCTTTCTGGTTGGGCACAAATATATCATCAAAGGCATCCTCATCACGGAGTTTCGGTAGATGACACTCGAGACAAGCTTTCTTATGATCTTTATTACATCAAGCACAGATCATTTATGCTCGATATTCGTATAGCTATGCAAACTGTTAAGGCCTTGATTTCTAGGCAGGGAGTTTAGTGTTGCATAATCCTCAAAAATCCATATAATACCCCAGTATGATAAAACATAGGGCCAGGGCCGTTATGCTTTTGATTATAGCCGCAGCCATCGGCTATTTCGTCTATATATCTCAAAATCCGGGTAGCACGCATCAATTCAGACTAGGTCTTGATCTATCTGGCGGAACGCATCTAGTGTACCAAGCAGATGTATCGAAACTAGCGTCAGAAGATATCAAGGATTCCATGTCATCTTTGCGTGATGTGGTAGAGCGTCGCGTGAACATGTTTGGTGTTAGTGAGCCTTTGGTTCAAACAGAACAGGCGGCCGCACTAAGCTCAAAAGAGAGTGCCTATAAGCTCATTGTTGAACTTCCGGGAGTTACTGACGTTGATGAAGCCGTTCGTTCTATTGGAGCAACACCTTCATTGGAATTCAAACTGCTTACTGCCGACCAGATGCGCTCCTTCCAGGCTTCAAGCACTTCAATTTCAAGCAGTACAGAATTAGAAGCAGCTTATCTGGCACTTTTCAAACCAACAGGTCTAACTGGTAGTATGGTTGCGAAGGCGGCTCTGGAGTTTAATAACACAACTAACCAGCCCGTTGTTGGTCTAACATTCACCAGTGAGGGTCGTGATCTATTTTCAAAAATTACAAAAGATAATATCGGTAATTATCTAGGTATTTTCCTTGATGGAAAAGATATTTCTGTACCAGTCATCCGTGATCAGATTTCTGATGGAAAAGGTCAGATCAGTGGAACTTTCACTCTGGACGAGGCCAAGAAACTAGTACGCGATCTCAATTATGGAGCTCTGCCTGTTCCTATTACTCTGATTTCAACTCAAACGATCGGGCCCTCTCTTGGTGAAGCATCTGTTAAAGGTGGGCTCAAGGCTGGCGTCATAGCCTTCATCATTATCGCCATATTCCTGATCATCTGGTATCGCCTGCCTGGTGTGGTTGCAGTGGTTGCACTAGGTTGTTATATTGCCCTTAACTTGGCTATATTCAAAATAGGCGTATCGCCCGCACTATTCATAATTATCCTATTTTTTGGAGTATTATCTATTTTTTGGCACAGAGGATTCTTGGCAGGCATTCCGATATCTTATGTCCTTCTGGCATTAGTTCCTGGAGGTCTGAGTCCAGTTACACTTACTGCAACAGGTATAGCAGGATTCATCCTGTCCATTGGTATGGCAGTAGATGCTAACATTCTGATTTTTGAGCGCATGAGAGAAGAATTGGCTCGAGGCGCCAGTATCTGGGATGCTATGCACCAAGGGTTTGACCGCGCTTGGCTGTCTATTCGAGATTCCAATACCTCGAGCATCATAACTGGAATTATCTTGTATGAATTTGGCAGTAGTGCTGTGATTACTGGATTTGCACTAGTTTTCGTGGTTGGTGTGGTTGTTAGTATGTTTACAGCCATTACCGCATCACGACTGTTTTTATACGCAGTGGCACCATCCAGAGCATCGAAATTCACTTTGTTTCTAGTGAACAATGGATTTTTTAGACGTAAATCATCAATTTAACTACTATGTGGGTTATTAAATACAGAAAAATTTTCTACTCAATCTCAGGCATTCTAGTAACTGCCTCTTTTGTGTCAATTGCAATCTGGGGTGTTAAGCCAGGCATAGATTTTACCGGTGGGACACTTATAGAAGTGGCATATCCAGCTGGCAGGCCAGACCAAACAAAAATTGCTTCACAGCTAGCTGTTATTGATCCGGTCGCTTCCATTCGTTCTAGTGTTACCAAGGATGGTGAAGAAGAATTTATTATCCGCATGAAACCGATCACGCAGGCCGAGAAAGCGAGTGTTTTTTCCGCCCTGTCTATAGATGCTGAAAACAAAGCAGTAGAAAAGAATTATTCTTCTATTGGTCCAGTTTTGGGTGGGGAAGCACTACGCAAGTCGCTTTGGTCAATAGCGCTGGTCATTATTGCTATCGTGCTCTTCATTACTTTTGCCTTCCGCAAAGTCGCTGAACCTGTTTCTTCATGGAAATATGGTTTGGTGGCCATCGTTGCTCTGATTCATGACGTTATCATTCCAACAGGCGTTTTTTCTGTTCTTAGTCATTATGCAGGTTATGAAGTCGATACGTTGTTCGTCACAGCACTTCTGGTGGTTCTCGGCTTCTCTGTACATGACACAATAGTGGTGTTCGATCGTGTCCGAGAAAATCTTCGTCTTGGATCTGGTAACAAAGCATTTTCCCAAATTGTTGGTGAAAGTATCAGCCAGACATTTACGCGTTCAATAAATACATCCCTAACAACACTCATTGCCCTTATCGTACTCTATATCTTTGGGGGCTCAACTACTGAACATTTCTCATTAGCTTTGATTATTGGTATTGCAGCTGGAACTTATTCATCTATATTTATCGGATCTCCGTTATTGGTGACTATAGAGAAGTTAGGGTCAAAAGGTGATTCTAGTGGAAAGTCAAAAAATAAATTCTCGCAATAAAGCAAAAAAATACCGACACTAGGTCGGTCTGGTGAGCATTTGTGGCGACTTTTAGTTGTTTGCGGCTTTCTGTAGCAAGTCGTCGAAAGTTATCTTATTGCAAGTGAACGAAGGTTGTCCTTTTGGTGTTTGCGGCTTGGCGATGATGATAACATCCGAAGTCCAATCCTTTGTTTGCACCAGTGCCACGAATAAGGTTCCTGTAACCGATCCGACGGTGTAAACTTGAAACTCTGTTGAAATGTTCACGTACATACCAAGTTCTTCAAGATTGGCCGCCGCATCTTTGCTATGCAACTGTAGCATATTGAGTACCATATCTGACAAGGCCTCGCAAGCTTTGGCGCTTAAGGTCTTTTCAGACGCAAACAAAACGGTTATTGATTTATTCATTGCATCCTTTCAGTTCCGCCATTCAGAATAGCTCTTTTTGGAAAAATGGCAAGAGTGAGTGCTAATGATTTAAGAAGAAAGTTTTGTCTACAATAAAAAATCACCACAAACAGGGCTTGTGGCGATTTGTTACGATTTGAATTTTTGTAAAAAACTAACACTCGAAAGATAACTGGGGGCATTCTGGAAGAAGGATCACTACTACGATGCTATGCTTCTCATCAAGATAGAGAAGAATTTCATCGTCAGTGAGCGTGTACGACAGTAGGTCAGTCCTGCAGTTCACAATCCTGCAAGGGCATTCCGATCCGGGTGAATGGGTAGGAACTGCAAAAACGCGAAATGGTATTTGGTTTGGAGGTGAATTGTTAACATCGCGAGACAGTGTCAGAGTACTCTGAACCTCCCATCGCCGCTTCTCATTTCCGAATAATATTGGAGCGCCGACCAGTGCTTCATCATCGAATTCTAAGTTTGGTATCATGCTTAACCTTTCTTCTAACATTTTGCATCCGCGATTAGTATTTTACAAGTGCAGATGTTGATAAGTTCAACTTCTTGCAAAAGAGCAAAAATTTTATCTGTCACGGAACTATCTGCACCTGATAATCCGGTTACATTTTATAAATTATAACTTCAATGTGGCGTCCCTGACCTACCTTTTTTGTACTTCAAAAATTACAAGAAGAGTGCTAGCTGATCTTCCGAAACCATTCTTAAACCCAATTGTACCAACTATTGGATTTTTGCTGTCTACTATGACGCTCGATTATGGCAGAAAGTTGTGGGGTGGTGAGGAATAAGAGGAATAAGTCCTAAGTCTTAATAATACTAAAAGTATCAAAATGTACCTTTTAAGTTATTAACTCTCTCTTGACTTTCCGTTTCTACCCTGTAAGATAGACCTTATGCCCTGAAAACAGGGTTGGGTCTTTGAAAGTCATATAAATATTATGTATTCAATTA
>JBDKJM010000009.1:0-7477 GCA_039796555.1 Candidatus Parcubacteria bacterium
CGTGCAAAAACTGCAAAAGTAAGATCTCCTGGCAGTACCCACTGGTAGAATTCATCGCCGGAATTATTTTTGTACTTATTTTCATAACATTTCCGCCTACTTCACTTTTGGCTGGATTCCAGACGCTCATCTATGTACTCATGACTTGCTTGCTTCTAGTTATGTCAGTATATGATATCAAACACAAGATTATTCCTGATCCGTTCGTATATACATTTGCCGTTATTGCTCTGATCAATTTGTCCATAGGTGGAATTTCGTGGTGGCACATTCCTAGTTATTGGTCTCTGCTTGCTGGGCCTATTGCCGCATTACCATTTGCTCTATTATGGCTCATATCTAGAGGAAAATGGATGGGATTTGCAGATGCCAAACTGATGCTGGGAATAGGTTGGGTATTGGGAATTGGTGGATCAGTCAACGCTATTATCATGGCCTTTTGGATAGCGGCCGCTGTGAGTGTGATATGGATGTTTTTTACTTACAAATCATTCAAACCCAGAACGGAAGTGCCTTTTGGACCATACCTTGTTCTAGGTATGTATCTAGTGCTGATTTTTCATATTCAGGTTCTGGATACTGATTTGCTTAGGGATATCGTGATGTCTTTATTATAGTTTTTTGAGGTATAATGTAGGCAAGATGTTTAAATCACTAAAAGGCGCTTTTACTCTCGTTGAACTCCTGGTCTCCATCGCCATATTTGCTCTAATGACTGCCTTGGTGGTAGCCAAGTACGGTAATTTCAATCAAAGCGTCCTTCTAACCAACCTGGCCTACGAAGTGGCTCTGACCATACGTACAGCGCAAACATATGGTTTGAGTGTGAAGAATAGTGACCCGGATAAGTTGGATCAAAGCAATGCTTATAAAAATCCATACGGTGTACATTTGGATACTTCAAATGGAAATAACCAAACCATCACGTTTTTTTCTGATGTAAGTCCGGTCGGAGGCAATGGAGTGTACACATCTGGTTCAGACGGCGTTATCAATACATTTGCAGTGAAAAGGGGAGCCATCATTTCTGGAATATGTTTTGGTACTGTAGGTTGTAGTGCAAACACCAATTACGCATCATCAGGTAGCGTTGATATCACCTTCAAACGCCCTGATCCGAACGCACTTATGTGTTCTGGGGGAAATGTGAATAACTGCACTTCAAAATATGTTGAAATTTCAGTTAAAGCTATTGATGGTAACACTCGCGTCATTACTGTGCGAGAAAATGGCCAGATATCAGTACAGAATTAAGGCAATTTGATAAGGTAATTTGATTCCGAAAAAGTTATAATGTATATGATGAAAAAAAATCGCTCTTCATACCCAAAGCCTCATACTTCAAGCCACTTAAGCCAAGCTTTCACTCTCGTGGAGATGATTGTAGCTCTCGGTATATTTTCTATTGTCGCAGTTGTTGCCTTGGGAGCATTGGTCAAAATCATTTCAGCTAACCACAAAGCGCAGACACTGCAGGCCTCTATCACCAATCTGAACTTTGCTCTAGATGCCATGTCACGTGAGATGCGCGTGGGTAATACCTACTACTGTCATGATGGTAATGGGGCAGTAAACAATAACGGTAACAATAACTTCACTTCAAATCCATGTACAGGATCACAGACTCGTGGAGGCAATCAGAGCACCCTGATCGCCTTTAATTCCTCCGAAGTTGATTCTACGAATTCATGTAATCTTATTTATGCATATCTGTTTGACTACCAATCATCCTCTGGTATCAAACTCAAAAAATATCAACAAACGGATTGTTATGACATCATCAGTAATGCTGATTTCACAACAGATGATACTAATATTCTTGATCCGAGCGTAACCATCACGAGCTATTATGTAAATGTTGTCAACACTGCATTCCCAAGAGCCACCATCCGAGTTTCAGGTTATGCAGGAATTTCAGAAAAAGAGAAAACATATTTTGATGTTCAGACCACAGTTTCTGCGCGCGTTCAGTAACAAATTATCATGAAGCATTTATTTAAGAAAAACAATAAAGTGAATGTTGCGACATCGAGCAGGCTGGCAAAATTCAGTAAAACTGGCGGCTTTACTATAGTTGAAACTCTTATCGCTATTACAGTTTTGATGATCGCAGTTGCTGGACCTCTGGTCGTGGCATCGAAGGGACTGACTAGCGCCTTGATCTCAAAGGATCAAATGATTGCATCATATTTGGCACAAGAAACCATGGAAACCCTAAAAAATATAAGGGATAATACACTTCAAGACACGATTAGTCAGTACGGTTCTAACCCAGTGGCCTTCGCCGCACACTGGCTGGACGGTACCGGTTATCAGGCTGGTTCTAGATGTGATGTAAGTAACCAGGGCTGTGACATAAACGGAGTAGATGTGGAGTTGGTAACGGTGCCTAGTTGTATTCCAGCAAATTGTGGCATCCCGCTCTTTTATAATGATTCAAATGGATATACGCACAGCTCAACTGGTGGTGCAAGGCCAACTGTCTTTTCTAGACATTTCTACTTCGATAATGCCGTAACAAATAACAACAAACCAGAAATTACTGCCCATGTGGTCGTTGATTGGCAGGAAGGCAGAGTTCCATATCAAATAGAATTGACGAGTCAGATGGTAGCTGTCTCCAAATAAAATCATGAATCTTAAATCCTTAATCTTAAATCTTAAATCAAAGCGCGGATACACCCTGCTTTTCGCCGTACTTACTGCCACGTTGGTTCTTGGCGTAGCTGTATTCATTCTATCAGTCAGTAAGAGGCAGCTTGAATTGTCAGTTGCCGCGCGTGATTCCACGTATTCTATCTATGCCGCAGACAGTGGCATTGAGTGTGCCGCGGCCGCAGCCGAAGCAGGTAGACTCGCAACTAGTAGTAATGCCGAGATTTATTGCAAAGGAGCTCCATATTCTGCGGCTTGGACACAAACAAATCCTGACTCGAGTTTTTGGAGTAATACTCCACAGAGTCCATATGTTACCGCTTCCATGAACATGGCACTAGGTAATGGCACTTGTGCAGAAGTGGTTGTGATAAATGGATACATAAATCAAAATGGAACTTTCCCCAACATCATGACCATTCAGTCTCGTGGATACAACTATTGCGATGCTAGCACCAACACTCATATAGCCAGTCGTCGTACCGTAGAGCGTGCATTGCGCCTTGTATACCAGTAGTTTTGGTGACCATTAAATAAATAAAAGGATTGCTCTGAAATCGAGGTGGCAGGCACTGCACCTCTCTGGTATTCTATGGGTATGAAATCAAAGGATTCCAAGGCCTCTAATTCCAATATGTCCTCAAATAAGGCCCACAAAGAGGCCGCAGGTGCGGCTGATATTTCGCGTCTAAACAAGCTCAAAGATACGATTGATTATCATCGCCATGCATATCACACCTTGGACAAGCCGGAGATTAGCGATGAGGCCTACGATTCTCTTTTCAAAGAATTAGAATCACTTGAGGCAAAATATCCTGAATTGGTAACTTCAGATAGTCCTACGCAGAGAGTTGGAGGAGAGCCTTTAAAAGAATTTGTCAAAGTGAAGCACGCACATGCGCAATGGTCATTTGATGACGTTTTTGATTTTACCGAGCTAAAAAAATGGGAAGAAAAAGTCAGGAATTTTATGGAAAAATCTGGCGTTTCAAATGAAAAATTGGAGTATTGTTGCGAACTCAAGATTGATGGACTGAAAATCATTTTGACATATGAGAATGGGGTACTTGTTCGTGGTGCCACACGTGGAGATGGCGAAGTCGGGGAAGATGTGACAGTCAATGTGAGAACGATCAGGAGTATACCGGTGAAGATTAAAGAGCAAAGATTAAAGAGCAAAGATTCAAAATTACAAGATGCTGATAAAGAAGATTCAACATTTGATCTGCCAAGTAAGTTGACCGTTGTTGGTGAGGCGTGGATTGGTAATGACAGTTTGGCGAAGATCAACAAGGAGCGCGAGAAGGCTGGGGAAGCGCTTTACGCCAATACAAGGAATTTGGCCGCAGGCTCTATGCGTCAGTTGGATCCGAAGATGACGGCCATGCGGAAACTGGATTCATATATTTATGACATTGATGAAATTTCAGCGAGGTCTCGCCTCGCTAACCTCGCTAAGCTTAGCTCGCAATCATCTGAAATTGAACTGCTAAAACATCTAGGTTTTAAGACCAACCCCTATTTCAAAGTCTGCAAAAATGTCACTGAAGTACAGGCCTTTTATGAAGAGTGGACCAGAAAGCGCCACGATCTGCAATACGGGTTAGACGGTATTGTTATCAAAATAAACTCTATCAAAATTCAGCAGGCTCTGGGCTATACCGCAAAATCACCTCGATGGGGAGTGGCCTATAAATTTCCAGCCGAACAAGTCACGACCATACTAGAAGACATTGTTTTTCAAGTTGGTCGTACAGGCGTGATTACTCCCGTAGCAATTTTGAAGCCTGTATTGGTGGCAGGTTCCACAGTTTCGCGCGCCACACTTCATAACGAAGATGAGATTAAAAGACTAGATTTGAGAATTGGCGACACTGTCATTATTCAGAAAGCTGGTGATGTCATTCCTGACATAGTCAGTGTGGTAAAGGAGTTGCGTGCTACGGGCAAGAAAGAACCGAAGCCTTTCAAGTGGCCGACTCATATTTCTGCATGCGGAGGAGATGGAAAAATCGAAAGAATTCCCGGTGAAGCGGCCTGGAGGTGCGTGGCTAAAGATTCTTTTGTTCAACAAAAACGCAAGCTCTATTACTTCACATCAAAAAAGTGTTTTGATATTGACGGACTTGGTCCAAAAATAATAGATGTACTTTTCGAAAATGGCCTAGTCTCTACATTTGACGATATTTTCACACTTAAAAAAGGTGACTTGCTGGCATTGCCACGTTTTGCAGAAAAGTCCGTGGATAATTTGCTGGAAGCCATTGAGAAATCAAGGAAAGTTACATTGGCCAGATTTCTGGCGTCTTTGTCTATTCCACAAGTTGGGGAAGAAACTGCACATGATATTGCAAACAATTTTGGCTCAATAGAAAAAATTTCAGAAGCAACTTTTGAAGATTTAAGAGCAATTTATGGAGTGGGGGAAGTAGTAGCCGAATCCATAATAGACTGGTTCAAACAGGCTGATAATAGGAAATTGATTCGCAATCTGCAGAAACATGTGATCATCAAGAAACCAGAGAGTGTTCAATCAGGCGACTTAAGACTTAAGGGCATGACATTTGTTTTTACTGGAACCATGCCTACCCTCGATCGAGATAGTGCACAGGATTTAGTGCGCAAACTTGGCGGTGATGTCTCCAGTTCGGTGTCAAAAAATACCACTTATGTGGTGGCCGGCGAAGAAGCGGGGTCAAAGTTGGATAAGGCTAGAGAATTGGGTGTGATCATCTTGAATGAGGAAGAGTTTCTGAAAATGGCCAATAAGTAGCCCCACCAACCCCACTATGTTAGAATCCATTCTATGATTACGGTTATTGAAGTAGAAAAACTGGCAAAGCTTGCGCGTATCAAGATCAACGATGCAGAAAAAGAGGGTCTAACAAAAGAAATAGACTCTATTTTGGCCTATGTTGATCAGATCAAGAAGGCTACCGTGGACGTTGATTATACGCCTATTCCAGGTGCAGTTCATAATGTGTTCAGACCAGATGTGGCGAGAACTGTTTCTGCGGAAGATAGAGAAAGGTTGTTGAATGAGGCACCGGATAGGGAGGGTGATTTTATTGCGGTTAAGAAGATAATTGCGCAGGAGTGAGAGAATGAATTATGAATTGTGAATTAAGAATTATGAATAAATCCCAATTGAATATAGCTGTGATTATTCTTAATTGACAATTCTTAATTCACAATTCGTAATTCACCGTGATTCCATGAAACTTAACCTTAAAAACCTAACCATAACAAAAGCCCACGAGTCATTAAAGAATGGTGATTTTACTGTTGTGGAGCTTGTGCAGGCTTATTTAGAGGAAATCAAAAAGAAAAATAAAGAGATAAATGCTTACTTGGAAGTATTTGATGATGCGGTGGAACAGGCGAAAATTGCTGATAAGAAAATAAAAGAATTGAGGGATTCGGGTTCATTAACGACTATGCCGAAACTTCTTGGCATACCATTTGCCGTGAAAGATAATATTTTGATTAAGGGCAAGATTACTAGTGCGGCTTCAAAAATACTTGAGAATTATCATGCTACCTACGATGCTACAGTGGTTGCAAAGCTGAAAAAAGAAGGCGCTATTTTCATTGGTCGTACAAATATGGACGAATTCGCCATGGGAGGTTATACGGAAAACTCGGCATTTGGTGTTACAAAAAATCCACACGATACTTCGAGAGTGGCTGGCGGTTCGTCTGGCGGTTCGGCTGCGGCCGTGGCTATGGACGGCGCTTTGGTAGCACTGGGAACTGATACTGGTGGTTCGATTCGTCAGCCTGCAAGTTTTTGTGGATTGGTGGGATTAAAAACTACATATGGACGAGTGTCACGCTCGGGTGCGATTGCCATGGGTTCTTCGTTGGATCAGATAGGTCCATTTGGCAAGACAGTTCAAGATGTGGAGATTGTCTATAATGCCATTAAAGGGAAGGATGAACTTGATGGAACTACCATTGATGATGGTCGGTTAGCGAGGCGAGATCTCGCCACAAGTGGTAGCACTCTAAAACCAACCATCGGAGTACCATGGCATTTTCTCAAAGGTGATGGGATTTCCAAGGATGTTCTGGATAATTTTAAGAAGTCTCTAGAGAAATTAAAAAAACTCGGTTACGAAATCAAAGAGGTAAGTTTGCCAAACATTTCTTATTCACTGGCTGTTTATTATGTGATCATGCCAGCCGAAGTTTCATCAAATATGGCTCGCTTCGATGGAGTCAAATACGGTTTACATGTTGATGGAAAAGATGGCATAGATGATTATTTTGAGACTCGTGCTGCAGGTTTTGGAAAAGAGGTGCGCAGAAGAATTCTTCTTGGTACATACGTCCTTTCTTCTGGTTATTATGATGCATATTACAATCGTGCCAATGCGGTTCGCAGAATTATTACTGAAGACTTCCAAAAAGCTTTTGAAGAAGTTGATGTTATTGTGACTCCGACCACTCCTGCACCGGCGTTCAAAGTGGGTGAGAAAGGCAGTGATCCAATAGCCATGTATCTCGAGGATATTTTCACTGTCACGGCTAATCTGACTGGAATGCCTGCCATCACTATTCCATGTGGATTTTCAGAAATTGATGGCAAGAAATTGCCATTGGGACTGCAGATGACAGCTAGACATGGAGATGAAGGAACGCTGTTTGAGGTGGGGAAGGAGTTTGAGCTATAATATTCTCATGCCACCATATGACCAAATAGATCCTGTTCCTGTTGTAAATGTTTCTCCTCCGTCTATAGATTTATTCTCGTTTTTAGAGACCATATTTCACAAACTCGTAGATTGGTATCCGGCGATTTTTGGTGGGGCAAAAACAA
>JBDKJM010000010.1:0-3227 GCA_039796555.1 Candidatus Parcubacteria bacterium
TACAAAATGTGATTTTGGGATTATTTGGCATCCTTTTTGATCATGAAATAGGCTACTATTGCGGCACCTAAGGTATCCAGCAACAAATCTTTGAAGGTATCTACAAAATATGGCCCCGTCCAAAGAGGATACCCCGAGATATTGAAATATGTTTCGAATATTTCCCAAATTATTCCACAGATAATAACTCCGAATATCAGGTGAGACCTTGTGCGCAGATTCATCGAAGTCATAGAAACGGCTAAGCTGTATAGAAAAAATCCCAAACCTATGCCTGCAAGGAAATGAAGTATCCCATCATAATAAAGAATACTAATATGTGTTGCTTCTGGACCAAGTATTAGTACAATTAGGACTGCCGTAAGTATGGCAAAGGCCAATAAATATGTTCGCATCGGCTAAGTATACGTGTTTCCATGAGATAAATCAAAAAATCCCACACGGAGATTCTTTGGTTGGCTACAGAGTATTGCTTAACCTAGATGAACTAGGTGGGTTCCCTCAAAGTCAATGCCAAGGCACGACCTAATTTGAACCGGAGTTCGTCGGGATCCCAAATAATGTGGTATAGGGTTAATACTCCGTAACCTATCTATATTGTATTCCTCTATAAAAAGTCTGCAAGTTTATGAAGTGAATAATCTGTTTACAACAAAATATTCTACAACTCAACGTTGTATAAAATTTCCTCAACTGCCAATTTGTAGTCAAAAATTTCTTCTTTTTTGAACCAATACTTAATCTCGTCTTCTGCTTCTTTGGGTGAACCAGAGGCGTGGACAATGTTTCTGATAGAACGCATATCATCATCTGCCATCTTGTACGAATCGAGCACATAATCACCTCGAATAGTACCAACGTCTGATGCCAGAGGCTCTGTACTGCCGGTTATTTTGCGCACAATACCTACGGCATGAGCCCCCTGCCAGATCATAGCCACGATCGGACCACTGGTCAGATATTTTTTCAGCTTCTCTAGTATCATATTTGACTGCTTGATCGGGTCTTCATGCGGGGGTTTCAGTCCTTTTTCTCGGTATGATTTCAAATTTTTCTCACCAGTCTTCTGTTTCCATTCTGGATCGAGTGTATAATGATCCTCAATCATTTCAGAAGTAGGTACAAGCATTTTGACACCAATAAGTTTCAGTCCCGTCTGCTCATAGCGTCTGATGACTTCACCAATCAATCCACGTTGTATACCATCTGGCTTGATAAGTACTAATGTTCGTTCATATCTAGGATGATTTTTCATGGATACATAGTATCACGCCGTAAAAATCTCTGCACCACTTTTGGTAATCACAATCGTATGCTCAAAATGCGCGCTGGGTTTTCCATCGACAGTACGATAGGTGTATCCATCTACGTCCAGTTTTATTTTCTTTGTACCCAGGTTGAACATCGGCTCAATAGCCACAACCATTCCTGGTTTCAAAACTTCTCCACTGTTGGCACGGCCAAAATTTGGTACATACGGATCTTCGTGAACATGGTAACCGACACCGTGACCTGCCAGTTCTTCAACTATCCCATATCCATTCGCTACGCCAATTTTTTGAATGGCGTTACTGATATCACCGACCATTCGGCCACCTTTGGCAGCACTGATTCCTGCCATCAGAGCCTCCTCTGTCACATCAAGCAATTTCTGAAGCTCGGTCGAAATTTTTCCAACTGCCACGGTCACCGCCGCATCAGTTATCAATTCTTTGTGAATAAGTCCCAGATCAAGGCTGACAATATCGCCTTCTTTGAGAACTTTGTCGCCCTCTGTTGGTATTCCATGCACGATTTCATCATTTATTGAGACACACAGATTAGCAGGATACGGTCTACGAGCTCCATATGGCTGATAATTCAAAAAGGCTGCAGTGTCACCACCTTCTCGTATAAGTTCTGCCGCTCGAGTATCCAGATCAACAACATGCACCCCTGGTTTGACCATCTTCACCAGCTCTTTCAAAATATAGGCATGGCGTTTACCTCCTTCACGAAGAGTTGCAATATCCTGCTTTGTTTTGATAGTAATCATAGCCCCACTCTTTTCACTATATCTTCATGAATTTCCTGTATAGTACGTTCACCATCAACATCAAGAAAATTTGCATTGGGATTTTTTCGGTAAAATTCTATGCTCGGCGCAACATCAGTTTCATACCATGCTAGCCGCTTTTCGATCTCATGCTCACCATCATCTGATCTGCCTCTTAACTTGAGGCGCTTAGTGGACTCTTCATGGTCAACATCGAGGTATATCACCCAAGGCTTACCTAGGCCATAAAATGGAAACAAAGAATCCAATATCTGTGACTCCATCAGTTTTCTCGGTGTACCATCAAAAACCAAAGTTTCCTTTCCAGTAAATTTCTCTGTAAATAATTTCCCCCACAAATATATAGGCATGAATTCTGGCATCAAACCTCCAACTTTCAATATCTCCCTAGCTATACCTGCTGTATAACTCGTACCTTTCACAAACTCTCGCAGTTCATAGCCACTTTGAATATAAAGTATGGGTATATTGGCATCATTTTGCTTCAATTTCTTCATAAGCAAATCAACCTGTGTACCCTTGCCACAGCCCGATCTTCCAATGAAAATGTATGATTGAATTTTTGACATGTTCACAGTTTAGCGTGTAAGGCCGAGAGTGGCAACTTTTTGTGATATAGTAGCCAAGTAGCGAGGCCGCAGCGGGGCTACCCTCGCTACCAAGTAACATGCGCAAAATATTTAACATTATCGTTTATATCTTCGCCATTATTGGCTTTATTTTGCTCTTGGGTTATGTAGCTATTAGGATGGGATGGACCAAAACCAGCGGAACTGTTGACAATCAAAGAAATTATTTCAAAGACCAGCTTTTGGATCGTAGTGAATCAGGTGCGCATCCCCTGTGGTCACAATCAGAAGAGTGGGTAGTCCTCAAGCAAGCAATATTGAAGGATGGGGGGATTATAAAAGAAGTTGCGACCAAGACAGATATTTCTCCACGAACGATAGTTGCTGTTCTCATGGTTGAACAACTGCGTCTTTTTCATTCAAATAGAGAAATATTCAAGTCTATATTTGAGCCACTGAAAATTATGGGCACCCAGAGTCAATTTTCTTGGGGGGTAATGGGAATCAAACAGGACACTGCAAAGATAATTGAAAGTAATCTCAAGAATCCTACTTCGGTGTTCTATCCTGGGAAAAAATACGAACACCTGTTTGATTACAAT
>JBDKJM010000011.1:0-2892 GCA_039796555.1 Candidatus Parcubacteria bacterium
TTCGGGATAATTTTTTTTCTAAAAAGGTTTTCATAGAAGTGCCTCTGAAAGTTCCATGATTGCTAATTATTGGTCGAACGGTTTTGCGTAAATGGTCGGCATTACAACCGATACGTATAGCATAGAGGGGTTCTCTGGCGAGAATATAGGGCGTAACCAGGGCAGGTTGAGCGTACCTTCATACCCATAGTAAATCTCAATGATCAGCAACCCGGCGTCGGCGGGTTCAGCACCACCTGTCGTCAAAAAGGCAGTTATGTTGTCGTCTATGAAAGTTGTAGGCGGATTGGTGGCTGTAAATAATTGGTAGAACTCCGCACCAGAATAGCGTGTAATGGATGCAATCGAGTCTGGGTCTGTGCTCTCATCCACTTCTACACCGATCAAGGAGACCAGAATGTTGTCGCGGCCTTCTTCAATTACGATTTGCCGAGCCTGTGGGTCGCCAGCCGGTGCGAGTAAATCAACGGCGTAGAGTGCGGCATCCTCATAAAAAGCAAGATTATCAGATCCGTCTGCATTAAAAGGGTTGACCGTGCTGTATCGACGAGCGGTTGCGCGTGCGGCATCCTGAATGGATAAGTAGGTGTTTAACATAAACCCAAACTCAACCATACCCGTCAAAAGCAGGAGCAGAATAGGCAGAGCAATGGCGAATTCAACCATGCTCTGCGCTCTTTGCGATTCGGTTTTACCCGAAATAAATTTCTTTACTTTGAAAAAAAAATTTTTTTTCATGATAATGTTTTTCTTTTATTGCAGTCCTTTAATACCACAAAGCGCCAGAATCAAAAATAATCCCAGGAAGCGACCGGATAGGTTTTATAGAAGGGGAACGTTGTTCGGTAATCGGCTACCTATACAATATTATATACTATTTACATTCCGCACGTATTTTGTGAACATATTGCAACGCTTGCATTTCTGTAAGAACTCCAGGCGATTTTCGCTTGGAGTTCTTTTCTGTTTCATTTGATCAGAACGACCTCTGGCATGGTCAGAGTGTCCCAATTTTGCTCATCTTTATAGTTAATTTCGATATTATCGTTCCCATCCACTTCAATGTAGTAGGCTATGATCTGGCTGTGATATGCCGCGCCGCGTGTTGAGTCTAGCCCGTTAAGGTATAAGTCTCCACCGGGGGCGAAAATGGTACCCATGTAGTGGGATTCATCACTGCCGTTAAGGAAGATGACCCCATGATTGCCAATGGGCATATAAATCAATAGCCCGGCATTCGGTCCATCTTTTGGCGCGCTTAGGTTGATTTCGGCTTTGCCACTGATCTTAATACTGCCGGACTCCATGACAATCGTGATGCCAGTTCCTTCAAGAATTTGCCCTTCAGTCACTATAAAATCGTCTTGCAGGCAATATACACCGCCATCAAGTTGATGTACCCCTTCAGGCGGAAAGATGCCCTCGTCCCAATTCCCTGAAGTCATGGTACCTGTCAATTCGTCTGGAGTCGCAATCTTGGAGCCGCATCCGGCTTTAGGTAATTTATAAGGTGGTGGATAAGGGATGGGTGCCACACCGGTCTCAATGGGGTAGGGGGTGATTAGGTGTGGTTTTTGAATATCTGCCCCTCCTGCAACCGTAATACGGCTTGAGTCTAGAACGCGGATACTACCACTACCAAATGATATAAATGCGCAAGTGGGGTTTGTCGAATTGACAAACAGCCCGCCTCCAATAAGATTAATAGTTGCTTCACTATGGACCCAAAAGCCGCGTCGACGGTCACATTCCGTTTTGGGTGCAAGGCTGACAAGAGCATACCCCGGGAACATTTCTCCGAGTTCGGAGGATTTAGAGCGTGAAACAGCTTTTGCCACACTGGTAATACTTGGAACTCCAACCACAATACCAAAGTAAGTGGGTAAGTGAGAAGTGACGATTACCTCAATATATTCAGCATCTCCCACGTACGGACCGCTCAAAGGGGGAGTATTTAATTCGACGGTATTTGTGACCCCATTATTGTCGTAACCATTTGCTGCCGCGGTTGCAAGCGCTGCTGCGCGCCAATTTCCTCCCTCGATTCGTGTCACGGCTGCGGTAAGTGCAGCAGAGGTGGCTGCCGTATCTGCACGACGACTGTCGATGAATGCATTTACACCGTCAATGGCAAGTGCAGAGGCGCCAATTAGCCCAATGATCGAAAAGACTATCAAGATCATGGCTTGTCCACTTTCGCGTATTTTTTCAGATGATTGAACAGGTGAAGGAGTTTTTATTCGCATGGTGGTTGAAGAATCACATTCGAAGCTACAGCAGATAGGCGGATCGTATCTGACCCAATAATGTCGCCTGTGAATGGCATAATAATTGGATAGTTGTAAGAGACCCTAACTTTAACATAGTTGGCAGTGCTCTTTGTAACGCCTTGGCATGTATTTCCCTTGGCAGTAATCTCAACTACGACTTGTTCTGTGTTCGTAAGGTCTACGGGTGAAGAGAATATCTCACCTTTTTGTCTGGGAAGAATATTTCTAGCTCTGTTCTCTATTTCCGCTTCATTGCCCGGATTGAAAGATGCATAGAGCGCACCTTCTTGTGCTGCATCTCTTATAATGGAATAAGAAAACAGCGCCATTCCAAAGTCAAAAGTTCCCAGCAGAATAAGCAGGATGACTGGCAGGCTAATTGCCAGTTCTACAAGACTTTGTCCTTTCTCATTGGGACGATTAGTTTTCTTTAGGCTCACCTGCATATTTAGTTTCTTGAATCTACAGGGTAGTTGATGCAACCCGGATTACCAATCGTGACGATGATACGTTCGGTGCCATCTTGAAAACTATAATTCTGGTCGAAGATAAACTGAATGGTAGATTCGCCAGTTGGCAGGGTAGGGTAAAAGGCAGTGATAAACCCTGATGGAGCGAAAAG
>JBDKJM010000012.1:0-4685 GCA_039796555.1 Candidatus Parcubacteria bacterium
TGATAAAGCAATTTTTCATTACGAATTGGCGCAAAAGCATAACCCAAAAGTTGGAGTGATTAAAAAACTCCAAATGTTACAACCTGAAATTCATAAGCGAGAAAAACACCCTCCATTTTCAATTAAATTATTCAAAGAAGCATCTGTTCAATTTCTTAAAACTGGCAAGAGGGTACAAGCTGGAGTTGCGCCTAGAGGCACATACTTTCAAATAGATCACTACAAGGACACCTGTTGGTATATTAAGAATAACTACATATCGGGCATCGAAAAGGGGAGCGCGAAAATATCAATTACTAATAAAATGGGAGAATTAATTAACTCTATTGAATTAGATCACCTTATATTTAAAGCGAAGCGTGCGAATAATTCTGATTGCTTTATAGCAATTTCGTATGATCTCAAGCTATATTTGTATTCACCAACTTTAGAATTAATCACTTCTAAAAAGCTTTCAAGGAAACTTGATGATCGGTATAGACTAAAAGAAGTGGATATATCACCAATCGGGGATTTGGTTATAGTCGCAATAGATAACGAGCTAATTTTCTATGACAAAGAACTAAAAGAAATCAAAAATATAGCAACGTCTATAGAAAAAAATACCAAGTCGTATAAAACCGAAGATTTTGTTTTAGAAATTGAATATGATGGGCGTGATAATATTTCAGCCCTTCAAATAAACGACATGGATGATATGTACTTTGGGACGTATTCAGGCAAAGTATTTAAATTTACAAAAAACGGTTCTCAAGAACTAATATATGAATGTCAAAGCCCAATTAGGGATATAAAAAGAATAAATCATTATTTGGTTGTTACTTCTGATAGATGTATTGATATAGTGAGGGATGGGAAAAGAATTAACACTATAGAAGAGAGTAGTAAAGTAATTTGGAGAGACAATACGGGGTGCGCAGTCACAAAAAGAGTTGTGAAGTTGTTTACCCTTACTGGCTCGCCAACTGCAGAATTGACATTCAATGACTCCATTGCTGATGCTTATTTATTTGATGGCAATCTAATAGTATTCACATCAAAGAAATCTTTTGTGTTTAGTTATAGTTTTTCAAATAATTTATTAAGTTAGAGATTGCATTTCATAATGAAAAACGGTAATATGAGAATATGCATCTTTGGCAGGCACGGCAAAAATCTCTTGAATGGCTTACAACAGAATTAGTTGAGCAGAATTCCCTTGTTGACACGGGGTTTGAAATACTGGATACGTGTATTGTTCTTCTAAATCAACAAAGTAGAACGTCAAATGACGAGCTGAACGGTAAATTTGCACGAGTTGTAAATATCACTTTGGCAAAATCTCGTAATTTACTATTGGGTAGTTACAGTTTGATGCTAGATGCACTAGCGCAAGAAGCGGGCGCATTGCTTCGGCTGATTTTAGAAGCATATGAACTGCTCATTTACTTTCGGCTTGAACCATTAAGAGTAGATCAAGCAATTGATGGAAAACTTCCAAGTCCTGGAAATATAGCAAAAAAGATCGATGGTAAGTTTAAAGGCTTAAGAGACTATCTAAGTACACATGCTTCGCACATTAGTTTTGGCTACGAATCAGCCAAACATCTGCTTAATTATCCAACATCTGATATTAAAGCTATTCAAAGCCAAAGTATTGATGTGTTCAAAAATAATCTAAGTACTCTTAACGCTGTTCAGATACTAGTTGTTGCAGAGGCAATAAGATGTTTAGATGTTGTTGAAAATACACCAGAGGCATTGCTTAAAGAATATGAAGATTGGCGACTGAAAAGCATCAGAGCGTCACCCTGATAAGCGCCGTGATCGGCATGTCAGCTGACCTCTCCCTGATGGGCGTAATAATCAAGTCTGTCCGTTTGCCCCTCTCCTAAAAAGGAGAGGGTATTTTTTTGGTTGCTGTTCTGTGGATGGGCTGAGTTTCCAAGTCAATGTTTGGTCGAAGGGATGGTTTTAGCTCCTCCCCTTTAGGGGAGGCGGGGGAGAGGTAAAATAGCATAATGATTGCCAAACTCAATTCCAAAAATCAAATTACCCTTCCGCGTAACTTGCGACAGAAGTTGAATGTCAAAGCAGGAGATAGTCTGCTCATGGATATTCAGGATGGGGTGATAGTTTTGATTCCGCAGCCTGAAAGTTATACAGATCGCTTGCAAGGCTTGCATTCTGAGATTTGGAAAGACTTGGATGCCAGGAAATATCTTGAAGAAGAAAGAATATCTTGGAAAAGATAACAACTTGCTACTCGACTAGGGATTAAGGAATTTGAATAAAGATGAATAAAAAATACACCGGAAGCGACTTTGACGATTTCTTGCAAGAACAAGAACTTGAACGGCAAATATTGTCGCCATCAAGCGCGTCCTTGCCTATCAGATCGCCGAGGAAATGAAAAAGAAAAAACTGAGCAAGACTCAGATGGCAAGCCACATGAAGACTAGCCGTGCTGCGTTAGAACGTCTGCTCGACCCGGAGAATGCTTCGATCACCTTGTTTACATTGGAACGCGCTGCATCTGCTTTGGGGAAGAAGTTGTCTGTGCAGTTTGTATAATCATTAGTGGGATGGAACAAGTCCGCGAGACCTCACCCGCGAAACTTTAATTTCGGGGTGAGGCATGTTCTTAACTCCTGCGTCTGCGCGATTCCATTAGGCTGTAAAAAATCACAATCGAGATCAGCATAACTGCCATGAGCAAGGTGAACCAGTTGATGATGCCCGTCTTGAAGTCTGCTGGGTTCATGAAGGCAGCAACAAAAATCAAACTGTAGGCGATGAAGATACCTTCAAAGCTGGCTCGCCAACCCGTCCAACGTGCATCGAAGGGGATCACGAAGGAAAGGGTGCCGATGACCGAAAGCCAACCGCACAAGACTCGCGCGGTGAGCGGAGTCAGCTCCCAGGGCCAGATCGGAATGATAAGGCTTGGGAGAAGATAACAAATCGTAACGAGAAGCAGGACAAATCCCCCAAAGAGGTGGAGTACAAGTCGTGCCGTGGTTGAGACGATTACATCCGATTCTTCGGGTTCGTGTGAGGCAGTGCGTCGGTTGTACATCCAAAGAGCGGGAATCAAAAATGGCGAAACAATATACAGAATCAGCCAGGCGATGAAAGGGGCTGTGCCGAGTGAGAAACGATCCCAATGCAAAAGAGTAGCGACCAACATGGCGATGGTGAAGAGTGTCACTGCAGGGAAGACGGCTTGCACGCGATGCCAACGTTTGCCAATGGCGGTTTGTGCAAGGATCCATGCGCCGCCCAAGTAGGCTGAACCAAAGAACATGGATGACATATGCGGTTTAATCGCCCAGGCAAATAAGGTGCCGGTTTGGTCGGGCAGGAAGAACAAGATTACAAAAGCGGCAACCAGAAATAAAACTACAATACCTGCAATGGCGCGGGTTAGTGGAAAGATGGCGTCGTTCTTCAATTGGATGTCCTTTAAGATTTGTGCGTGTTTATTAATTGACTCGAGTTGCTACCATGATATCAAAAACAAGAACTTTGCCGCGAATTTCGCTAATTCACGCGAATTTTTGGGCATGTTTTCGTGAAAATTCGTGTAATTCGCGGCTATGGTTTTGGATTTTCGACATAATTCTCAAGGTAGCAACTTAGGTTAATTGAGTGAAACTACCCTTTGGTCGTGCTCAGTTCTTGATAGTATTTATCCAGCCAAACATTCGACCAGCCCCATAGAGTCGAATCCATTACGATCTTTTTTACATCATCGCGTGTTATTTTGGCTTCGCTCTCGAAGACCTGTGCATTGCGGCGGCAAACTGCCAATGTACGGATGGCAAACATGAGTGGGAAGATGCACCCCAACCGAATGCCATGCTGCCACCACGGCAGAGACTTGACATACTTCAACGCTTCACGCAGGTGACGCTCAGCTTTATCGGTCAGCATATCCAACACTTGTAAAGCGCGTTCGCGGTTGTCTGAATCAAAGAGTTGTTCTTTGGTTAACCCCATTTCGGTCAGAAATTTCTTGGGCACATATACCCAGCCGCGTTCAAAGTCTTCGCGCAGCCCGCGGATGACGTTCACGGTCTGTAAGCCGAGCCCGAACTCACGTGCCAGCGGCATGATCTTGTGTTCTTTGCGGCGAATGGTGAACGAATACCAGGCAAAGAGTTGTGTGACGAGATACCCTACCCGCCCGGCGACCTCGAACATGTAATCGTCCATTTCTTTTTCGTCTGCAACATTGGGACCGATCTTTGTCCAACGTGCCATGCCCTGGGTGCTGTGAATGACATGCCGCACGATGATCTCTTGCACGGCATACGGCAAAGACCGCATTTGAAGCAGGATCTCTTCGGTGTGCTGGGCGACGATGGCATCGGGATTGGTGGTATCAGCTTGGGTGAACTGACGGGTGAGGGTTTCAACCTCGGCTTCTTCGCGCAAGACGTTGACCCACAGGTTCAGCAACTCTACTTTTTGGTCTGCATCCATTTCTTCATTATCTTCAAGATAATCTGATACGCGTAATAATAGATAAGCAATGGTGGTTGCTTCACAAAGCGTACCCGGCAGGCGTTCAATTCCAATGGCAAAGGTACGGCTGGCAGTTCGTAATAGGTCTCGTATGTTCATCAGGCTACCTCATGGATAAAGATATGCATTTATAACCCGGCTCGCTTGATTTCGTCTTGTTTTTGCTCTGCCCCCTC
>JBDKJM010000013.1:0-6515 GCA_039796555.1 Candidatus Parcubacteria bacterium
TCGGATGACATCAAAAATCTGTGATGTGGCGGTGTGCTCATTTATCAAATTTTTGGCAAGATCAATCTTGACGTTTTGTCTCTTGAGCTCTTCTATGAGATCAGAGTTGAATTGTCGTTCACGTTCGGCAAGTTCCGCTTTGTAGGCGGTCTGTGCAGATAGTAAATATGATTTCCAGAAATACATTCCCCCTGCGGCCAGAATAGAGATAATAAAAAGCAATCCTGCCAGTGCAAGGAATAAACTGGTGGTATGACTATGGTGGGGTGCAGGATTATTCAACCCCCCTATAGGGCTAAACGGCTTCTTTGGTATAAACGAGGTTTGGAATTTGGTTTCCATATATATTCCCGAACATTATAGCAAAGAAACGGGTAAATGTGTTGTGTATAAGTAAGTCTGTAAAGTTAGAGAGTTCATAAAGTTTATAAAGTTGTAAAGTTCATAAAGTCACAAGTGCGCTTACTTTACAAACTTTCTAACTTTATGAACTATTCAAGTTCCTGCAATCTTCTCAACGCCACCCCTATAGCCACTGCAAACTCTGGCCCTGCCTGACCGAATTCCTCAGCCAAGAAGGCTGGGGTTTCTAGTTTACCGAAAGGATCTGCATAAACGACATTTGTTTGAAAACTGATCTTGGCTAGGTCAGTGAAGCCCTTAAGTAGAACTCCCCCACCAGTCAATATGACTTTACTAACGTTCTTAGCATATTTTTTTTGATAATTAAGAAGAGTGGCATTAGCTTCATAGAAAATATAATCAAGGTTCACTGTGATGATCTCCGTCAATTCCTTGTATTCTGGACCACCTTTCAAACCAAATGTACGCTTCATACTTTCGGCTTCACTCACAGTAACAGTCAGGGCTTTTGATAGAGCCAAAGTAATATCCTGACTGCCTTTGTTGATGATATGTGAAGCACGCAGAATGCCACGCTCGACAATATAGAGTTTGGTAGAACGTGCACCCATGTCCACGACCATCACCGTACTAACGCCCTGATCAACAACGGCACGGATGGAGCTAAATATTTCTATTTCATAAAAACTAGGTTCTAGTCCACAACCAGCCATGATGGTCTGGTAATCACTGATGTATTGATTGTGAATGGCCACCACCAGAACATCACTACCTTGTTTTTCCGGCTGGGTAGATTCTTCTTCACTCACATAGGCGTCCTCTTTCGGAATAACTGACCAGTCGAGCAGGACTTCATTCAACGGTACTGGTATATACTTGCGCGCCTCAATAGAAATGACTTCGGCCATCTGCTTTTCTGGTACTGGTGGAATAGAAATGAATGAAATCAGACTAGAGGACAGAGGTAGAGCCACACCACAGAGTGTTGTGGTTGTTTTTGCTTCTTTCAGAATATCCTTGATGGCCTCAACGATCTTGTCAGATGGAACATTGGCGGCCCGGCCAACCTCTATGCCGGCGTAAGGACCCAGCGCCAACTCACCATATGTTTCCAAGACCGCGCGGCCATGCTTCTTCTTGATCTGAATGACCTTGATGGCAGAAGAGCCTATATCTATGCCCAATATGCTTGCTTCCTTCTTGAAGAGTGAGGAGAAAAATGACATGGTCTAAGTTTACAATGAAATTAGCGAATTGAATAGCGAGTAGCGATTTGATATCATTCCTGAATCAATCACATGCCCGTAATCTCATTCCTATACAAAACTATACTTGAAGCACTTTTCCCCATTTCCGAAGCAGAGAAAGAGTTGAAAAATGTCACGCCCGAAAATGCCCTTGGGTTATTGAAACGCGCGTCTGGATACGAAGGTCTGGCTGTTCCATATTTGAATGCGCAATCAGTCTTTGCTTACAAGGATAAGAGAGTGGAGAAATTAGTTTGGGGCATAAAATATAAGAGGTCTAAAAGCGCAATTGAAATTGGCGCCTATGCATTGCTACGAGAATTAGAACGAATAAATAACTTGGATGAGGCTTTAATAGTACCCATGCCTATAACAAGTCGTCGCCGAAAAGAACGTGGTTATAATCAATGTGAGCTGATAGTTGATGAAATGGTGAGACTGGATACAACGGACAAAATTACGATTGAGAAGAATTTACTCACAAGAGTTCATCACACTTCCAGACAAACAATGAAAGGTCGCGTGGAGAGAGTTGAAAGTGCAAAAGGAATTTTTGGTGTAAATATTGAAGTGCTAGACAAAGTGATCAACAAAAAATTACATGTAATCGTAATTGACGATGTGATCACAACTGGAAGTACCATGTTTGAAGCTATTGAGACACTGAAAAAATCCGGATTCGAAAATGTTAGTGGATTGAGTTTGGCTCATTAGCTCAAAACTATTCTCACAAATCTTCGCTTGCCTATTTTCAAAATCATGGTTTCTTTTGGCATGAAGTTCGGATCGGTTATCTTGGTGTCATCTTCGGTCTTGATACCTCCACCATCAACGAGCCTACGCCATTCTGCTTTGGATGGAACGATTCCTGATTTGACCAAAACTTCGGCCAACGGTTCAATCTGTGAAAAATGGACTTCCGGTATGTCTTCTGGCAATCCTCCTTTGGAAAAAGTGTTGTCAAAATCTTGTTCAGCAGATTTAGCGGCCTCTTCTCCATGCAGACGTCTGACAATATCCGATGCAACTCGCGCTTTGGCAGATCTGGGACCACCAGTCATGATGCTGTCTTTTTCTGAAAGAGGAATGCGAGTGCAGTTCAAAAATAGCGGCTCAATCATCGGGTCAGGCAGAGCCATAATAGAACCAAAAAGTTTGCTTGGCGGCTGGTCAATGAAAACCCCCGTGCCATTGGACTTGGACATCAACTCCCCTGTTTTCGGATTGGCGATCAGATTGAGAGCCACGACAAATTTGTCCTCGTTTTTGAGACGCTTCAAGAGTGTACGACCGGCTAGTGCATTAAAAATCTGATCAGTGCCGCAAAGTTCTGCATCAACGTCCATAGCCACACTGTCATATCCCTGCATCAGTGGATACAGAAACTCGTGCAAGTGAATTGGTGAATTTTCTTTTAGGCGTTTTTGGAACATGTCACGTTCCAGCATTTGTTGGACAGTGAAATTGGATGAGAGATTGACTACGTCCGTGAGAGACAGTTTAGCCAACCATTCTGAATTGTGCGTGATGGTTGCAGGATTTTTCTTATCATTAAAATCTATAAGTGAACCGATCTGTTCAACCCATGTCTCCATATTTCGTTTGACTTCCTCCTTGGTCAACTGTCTTCTTGTAGAAGTCTTGTCAGATGGATCACCAATAGTAGCGGTAAAATCGCCAAACAGAACCACGACTTCGTGCCCCAGCTGACGAATTTCCTCTAAAAATATCAAGTTCTTGGCGTGACCCAGGTGAATGGCTGTATGTGTCGGATCAAGACCATAAAAAATCTTGATGCGCTCTCCTGAAAGAAGCTTCTTCATGAACTCCTCCTTTGACGGATATGCCTCCACCAAAGTTCCCCTAGCAAACATTTCTTCGATGCGTGCTTTGTCGGTAATTGTACTAACCGGTGTCTTCATGACTCTATAGTAGCGTGAAATTGGCGATATGTCATTGATCTTAGTGTTTCTTACACATATTCCAGCCTGTAGCAAACACGAATCCAAAAATGTATCCGAGTACAAAAGTTACGATGATCAGTGCCACAGCAGTACCAAATGAGAATGGTGCCAGAGAATAGGAGATTTGTATGTGATGCAGTGCCAGAATAAAATCAGCCAACGGCTTAGCCCAGCCGAGAGCGAGAAGAACTGACCATACCAGGTGAATAAAGGCAACGAAAGAGCCTAGAGTGAGAGCCGTGCGACGCACGTTGAGTTGTTGCATGTGAGTTAAGTTAGTTTTTTATAATGAGTTTAATTATAACACTATGAATGGTTGGTAATGTTATTGAAAGTCACTCGATCGTTCACATTAATAGTCACGTTCGCTGGCGAGAAGCCTTGATCGCTATATGTAACCAAGACAGTCTTTGGAACTGGTGGAAGGTTGGCATTTATGGCAGGGGCGGTATTGTCGTTCGATGTGTTTTCATTCTGTGTTGCCGTGACCCCAGTAGTTGAAGTATCAGTTGTTGGTGTTCCCTGTTGTGACAGTACAAGGATGATGATAATGATGGCGATAATAATAACTAAAGTTGTGATTGTTTTTTCATATTTTGTATATCATTGCCGAGGGCGCTAATGACAGAATTAGGACTGTTGATTATTCAGTTATAATTACATTATATACGTTTAGGGGTGTGTTTGCACTAAAGATTAGATCGAGGCCTTATCTTAGAGAAGGTTTGCATATTCAGGATAATTTTCCTTTATCATACCTTTCCACTTTGCAGTTTCATTTCCACTGCCAAAATCATTTTTGTGATAAACAAGTAAAACACAGATTTTCTTAACATTGTTATGCTTTGCCACAATACACCTATTACCAGATCCATGTCTAGATTCTTGCGTGCCTGAAATTTTGAATTCAGTCTTACAAATTACGATGTCTGCTTTCCTATCTGTTATTTCTTCAGCAATACTTTTTTCTAAAATGATATCAAAGCTTTGGAATTCACGGATCAGTGCAGAAAGTGTAAATTCCCATCCTTTCTTGTATTTCTTTGCAAAGGTCCTTATGTAGTGCCTATCGGCAAATGGTTCAATAAAAACTCCGTAATCAGTAGACATCTCCTGGATTTTCTTGAGTTATAAGCTCATAAGGAATAATTTCGTTTTCCGAACATATTGAGTATGGGAGCTGGTTGTGAGTAAAAGCAACAATTTCTTTGGTATTTTTGTCTTTCCATTTTGCAGAAATGACTTTTATTAATTTTCTCTCTTCTTGATTGATTTCATCAAGTGGAATATTTGATCCATTTCTTGTCTCTGAAATAAGCATGGCCCCATCATCAGTCGGAGTAATCTCTATGTTGCCACCTTCGAACAACTCATCAATCGCACGAAAATAAGAGTCTGGGACAGGTCCATATTGAATTTTCCTATATTGCATACCGCTCATGCTTTCTAGATGCTTATAAAACCATGCAAAATCAGCTAGATAAAGTAGTTTAGCAAGCTTAGTTTTTGTTATATAGCCATCTTTCGAGCCTGAATTTCTGATATAAGCCAAAATCATCTGTTTATACTTTTCATAGTTAGAAGAAACACCACTCTCTATTTCCCTCAAAGAAATGCCAAAAATCTCTGACAACTTTTCTGCTTCTGAAAGGGTTAATTCTCTTTTGCCCTGCTCAATCGCTATATAAGAGGGACGAGAAATGCCAAGCTTACCTGCAAGTTCATACTGCGAAAAGTTCCTTTTATTTCTAAGTTCTTTTATAAGTTTGACGTATTTATTAATCATGATTTTAGTATATAGAAATGTGTCAAAAAGTCAAGTATGCTTATGTCAGGATATTTTACACATTTCTGAAAACAAAAATCCCACAACTTGTGGAGCATTGCGATGTTTTATGCATCCCAATAATTCTTACCTGTTTTGAATGCTTCTATGTAACTTGGAATCGTACTGAACAACGGTTGCGGCAGTTTTTCCATATCGTACCAATCCCATCCCTCAATTTTTTCCGGTTCCATGATCTGCGGCTCGCCACTTTCCCAATCAGCAACCAGACCAATATCGACATGATGCTTAGGCGCGTATTGCTTGAGATTCATCAGACGCAGAAAACGTACGTTTTGGACCTTCATACCAGTCTCTTCCAAAGTTTCTCGTTTGGCACATTGCTCGAATGATTCCATGTACTCCAAGTGTCCACCAGGCCATGCATACTCACCTTGACCATGAGGATCCTTGCGCTTGCCAAGCAAAACTTTGCCATCTTTGACTACCATGACACCAATACCAACTTTGGGTCTCTGCTCTTGTTGCATAGATAAATTATAGCTTAATTGGAATAATTCGGATATTTGTTTTCGTGTCTACTTTATGGGGTACGGATCATCAGCGGAGAGAGTGGGATTCGAACCCACGGTTCCCGTGAGGGAACGGCGGTTTAGTAAACCGCTGCCTTAAACCACTCAGCCATCTCTCCTTTCTCCTTTGAAAAATCAGTTTAGCATATTGAGGGTAAGATGCCAGACGAATTTTGTTTTTGATTAACGTATAAATTTATGCCAGAATGCCTTCACTGGTCGCCATCGTTAAAGCTTCGGCAAACCAAAGGAGACGTGGTGGAGTGGTTTAACATACCTCTTTGCTAAAGAGGCAGGCCTGTTAAAGGGTCTCGAGGGTTCGAATCCCTCCGTCTCCGCCAAAATTGAAAATCGGAATTGGAAGCCGAAATGGGGTCGCGCCGCAGGCGCGACACAAACGCATTCCCGCCAAAAATTCCTGAATCCAAAAGGGTTTTCCACGCTCCGCGTGGCTCAAAAAGTACGGTTCGATCCTTAATTTGAAAGTTCGAACCGACTTTTTTGAACAAATGAAGTTTTTCTTCATTTGTTCCCTCGTTTGCCAATTCCATATTGTATTTCAAAAACTTTTCGGTAAGTTCGA
>JBDKJM010000014.1:0-4328 GCA_039796555.1 Candidatus Parcubacteria bacterium
GTAGGAAAGGGCATCGCTACTTCTTCTATCGGTACTCTCCTAGCCGCCAAAGGCTTCAAGGTCAACTTGGTTAAAGTAGATCCATATTTGAATGTTGACGCAGGTACCATGAACCCGACAGAACATGGTGAGGTATTCGTACTCAATTCCGGTATGGAAACTGACCAGGACATGGGTAACTATGAGAGATTTTTGAATAGGGATCTGACTCCAGATGATTACGTAACTAGCGGCATGGTTTACAAATATGTCATCGAAAAAGAGCGTGCTCTGGGATATGGAGGCAAATGTGTAGAGGCCGTTCCACACATCCGCGATGAGATCGTTCGCAGGTTCGAACATTCAGCCAAGGTCAACAAGTCTGACGTTTCAATCATAGAAATTGGTGGAACAGTTGGTGACTATCAGAACATTATGTTCATAGAAGCCGCTCGTGCACTCAAAATCAGATATCCCAACGACGTGGCCTTCATCATGGTTTCTTATTTGCCAACTCCCGGGTCATTGGGTGAAATGAAGACCCGTCCTACACAAAATGCCGTGCATCAGCTGGCTTCATATGGAGTTACTACAGACATTGTTATAGCTCGTGCCGCTGTTCCTCTCGATGAACGTCGCAAAGAAAAGATAGCTACAGCCTGCAACATTCAGTCGCGTCGTGTCATTTCTGCCCCTGACATCAAGAGTATTTATGATGCGCCGATAAATTTTGAGCATGACAAATTGGCAGAGATCATCCTCGAAGTTCTCCATGTTGATAAGAAAATTACTCAACAGTTGGCTCACCACCCAATACTTTCTCTGAATGAATGGAAGAAAATGGCGCGCGGCATCAAAAATCATGGGGATAAAACTTTGAATATTGCCATTGTTGGTAAGTATTTTAATACGGGAGATTTCGTTCTAGCCGATGCTTACTTATCTGTGCTTGAAGCTGTGAAGTTCTCTGGTTATGAAGTGGGTATGAGGCCGATTATTCATACGGTGAATGCTAGGGAATTTGAGGAAGAGCAAAGAGTAAAGAGCAAGAAGCAAAGAGTCGACCAATCAGATCCACATTTTTCAGATCCCAAGAATACTTATGCGCAGTTGGATCAAATGGATGGCATCATAGTTCCTGGAGGATTTGGTGAGTCTGGTATAGATGGCAAGTTGAACGTTATCAAATATGCCAGGGAGAAGGGCATACCACTTTTCGGTCTGTGTTATGGTATGCAGCTTATGACTATTGAATATGCTAGAAATGTACTTGGTTTGAAAGGGGCACATACGGCAGAGATAGATCCAAAATCACCACATTTGATCATTGACGTTATGCCTGATCAGAAAAAAAAGATTGCCGATGGTAACTATGGCGGTACCATGCGTCTCGGCGTTTATCCCGCAAAGTTGACTAATGGTTCCATTGCGCAGGAGGCCTACTCTTATTTTGCTGGTAAAAAATTGCCAAAATTAACAACCAGTATCAGAGAAAGACATCGTCATCGTTATGAGGTCAACCCGAAGTATATTGAGCGTTTGGAAAAAGCCGGCCTGCTATTTTCTGGTAAATCTCCAGATGGAACTTTGATGGAAATTGCCGAGCTCTCACGTTCAAGCTCCAAAAATTCCCACCAATTTTTCCTTGGAACACAGTTTCATCCAGAGTTGTTGGCACGACCACTCATGCCGCACCCGTTGTTTACAGAGTTCTTGAGAGCCGCCAGAGCTCAAAATAAAAAGAAGGCAGTAAAGACAAGAGATACAAAAAATGATTTGAAAACTGACAAGAAAAATTTGCCATACTTTAAAAATGGAGACAAATTAAAAATAGAAAATGAGAAACAGCGCGAGGCCGATTTGGAAGACATTTTGAACCCGATGCCAGAATCAAGTATTAAGTTTTGACTAGACGTCATTTCTTCCAGTTAATTTTTTCTGATCGCACGAGCAATTATCATAACTATAACGTACGCTCGACAAAGGGGTATTTTTCGCCTAGTATATGTAGCCGTGCTCTTTGAACCAAAGAAGTAGGCCAAACAACCAAAAGAAGGAGGATTTATCACCAAATTTGTTTTGAGAATTGTGAAAGTTATGGGGGCGTGGGCAGTTGAACAACTATCTGGCTTCGCTTTCTACACTTTTTTCTACCGCTTCATACTGTGTACGTTTGGTATTCGAGATGGCGCAACACTGGTCATCGTTTTCCAAATCGTAGCCTCAATCATGCTCATTCGTGCATATGACGGTGTCCACAAGGACATATTTGCTATCGAGCAAGTAAAAACAAACGCTCGTTATCGAGCGGTTTTTCGTGAATAATAAAGTGTATTGAGCCTATTTTGTTATGGCGCTCGAATGCTGTGTATGTAGGACACTTGCACATGCTCCTTGTTTGTCACAATAAAAATACCCGGCTCCTGCGAGACGGGTTACAGCTTCAGTTGCAATTGATTAAGCGGGTTCCACTTGAAGTAAATCAAGCGGTTACCGTTCTTCTCAACATAGCCGTGAGGGTTGAAAAGTTTGCGCGAGATCACGCACTCGAAAATGTGTCTGTGATATGCCGCCATGACCCCATTCCACTTTTCAGAGGCCACAGGTTCACGGTGTTCAATCTTGCGCCAGTCTGACAAGCTATATGCCGACGAGTCATGAAACTGGAGTTCTTCAGCCAGACAGCGTATGGCAGACTTTCGCCACTCGCTCTGCTCGGAGCGCTTCATTGTCTCGGCAATGCCATTGAAATTTCGTGCCAGCTTGCTACCGTCAGGAAATTGCTGGTAAGCCTCGTGCAATTCTAGCCAACCTTCCCGACCTTCGTAGAGAACGATGACTACAGCCACATTCACGTCAATAATGAATTGATCCAGAGCTCCGTTGCGGAAATACAATTGGTCCTTGTGGTGGTATTCACAAAGATCCTTGAAAGTTCTGCTGATGCCATTTTTCCACTGGCGCCAGGGAACCTTCTTTACATCCAGCAAGGCCTTGATCTCAGATTCTGTCAAAATTGCTTGTTCTGGTGGTAAGGTTCCTGTCATGGGCATCTTCTTTCTGCCACTTTTATACTTCAATTTTCCAAATTCCGCAAGCTCACTTTTCTGTGCTATAAATACTCCATGCATACCATTCTTCTTTTCTACAAATATGTGGCAATAGATGACCCGGAATTATTAGCTGGAAATCAGCGTTCTCTGTGTGTTCGTCTAGACTTGAAAGGGCGTATCATTGTGGCAAAAGAGGGGATCAACAGTACACTTGAAGGTACAAAGGAAAATATTGAAAAATATTGTGCCGAATTAGTTTCTGATCAGCGTTTTGTCGATGTTCATTTCAAAAAAAGTGCTGGGACAGGTAATGCTTTTCCAAAACTATCAGTTAAAGTTCGGAAAGAAATTGTTTCTTTGGGTCTTCCTGCAAAACAAGACGTCAACCCACAAGAAAGAACTGGTAAGTATTTGAGTGCTGAAGAATTACAAACCTGGTTTTCCTCTGGCAAAAAGTTCAAGATTGTAGATATGCGTAATGACTACGAGCACAAAATAGGGCATTTCAAAGATTCCGTCTTGCCCCCTATCCACAATTTTCGTGATCTTCCGTCAGCACTTCCAGCTTTGGAACATCTAAAAGACGAAACCGTTTTGACTGTTTGTACAGGTGGTGTGCGTTGCGAGAAAGCTTCAGGACTATTGCTCCAGAATGGTTTCAAGGACGTTTATCAACTCCAAGGCGGCATCGTTACATATATGGAAAAGTTTGAGAATGGAAAATCTGCCACCAAAAACTTCCTCGGTTCGCTCTATGTTTTCGATGGTCGAGTGACTATGGCCTTTGCCTCAGAAAAGGAACGTCCAGTTGTTGGTTTTTGTGATTTTTGCAATTCACCAGCGGAGATCTATGTAAATTGCTCGAATGATATTTGTCATAAACATTTTATTGTTTGTGATGGTTGTAAAAGGGAAGAAATGCTTTGTAAGGAGGGGGGACATGAAAATGCAAAAGTCAAAAATCAAAAGTCAAAACTTTAGTAATGCCAAGTTTGGTATAGGATTTGTGTCCTTGAATAAAGTGTCAAAATAGCGTATTTTTAGGAAACAATTTGCGGGATCGTCTAATGGTAGGACGTTGCTCTCTGAAAGCAATAATCTTGGTTCGAGTCCAAGTCCCGCAGCCAAAATTCAAAATTCGCATTTTCGCCAAAATTTGGTTGTCAAATTTATCCACAACCAACCTGTCTATTTTCTTGACATCTATTCCAGTTTGGCTATACTGAAGACATGATTAAACATACATTTTTATTAGAACTGAGGAATAATCAGGGTATTTCTCAGGCTTTTGTCGCT
>JBDKJM010000015.1:0-5149 GCA_039796555.1 Candidatus Parcubacteria bacterium
TCAAACTTGGCGACCGTGTTTTCCCTAGTATAGTTCTTGGACAAGATATGTGGATGAACTTTGCTGTGCAGAATAATATGGATGATTATCAAAATGCGAGCGATCTGACTAAAGAAGAGGTAACTGAAATCGGTTCCTTGATAGCAGCATGTCATAAAATGGCAAATGAAGGTGGTTTTGAATTCTTGATCGTAGTTGCACCAAACAAGGAAACGATTTACCCAGAAAGAGTGCCTGCTGAAATAGTAAGGATTTCTGAAAGAACCAACATTGACAGTATCAATGCTGAATTGCGCGAGATGGGAGTTCCTGAAATGCTGGACTTGCGCCCAGCTTTGTGGGCTGAAAAAGAGAAACGGGAGATCTACTACAGGACTGATACTCATTGGAATGGATACGGGGCTTATATTGGATATCGTGAGATCATTTTAGAAATAAGAAAAGATTATCCCGTAGTGGAACCATTTTCAGAGGCGTATTTTAAAATTAGTGCATTACCTGTAACGGCGCCAAAGGATTTAGCAAAAACGATTCAAGCTGCCTATATTTTAGAGGAAAGTGTAGCTCCGCGTCAAAAGAAAAAAGAATTTGACCTGATTACGATTCTAGATGGCGAGACCAAAATAAGCCTGGTTCAAAATGAAGAACTACCGACTTTGTTCATGATTCATGACTCGTTTGGAGAGTCTTTGGTGAATTTCCTTTCGCCCAATTTTAGGCGGGTGAACTACATTCATAATAGCGAATCTAAGACCTTTTGGAATAAAACTGCGATTGCCGCCTATGATCCAGATATCGTGTTGTATCAAATTGTTGAAAGAAATCTATTTTTGATGAAAAATCATTTTGTTAATTGCGCAAAGAATTAAGCTTTTTAGGTATCAACCAAGGTATATATGGATTTTTCAACACTATCATTCTTATTTGTCTTCTTCCCAATATTCTTAACGATCTGGATTATTTCAAAACCCAACTTTCGCCCGGCTGTGGTTTTGATTGCCAGCTTGAGTTTTATATTTTTAGGACAGAAAGAGTCATTCTTGCCGCTTGTGCTTATCGTTCTCATCGGCTACGGGTTGGGACGTGCAGTAGAAGCCTCGAAAAAAGCTGAAAAAAATGCATCCCTTGTATTATGGGCTGGGGTGATCTTGATCCTGGCGGTTTTGTTCTTCCAAAAATGGTGGGTTGTGTATGGGGCAACAAGTGCCTCTGAAGAAACTGCGAAAGCATTCTCCCTGCTTCCTGTACTGGGATTGTCGTATGTGACATTTCAAATGATTTCGTACCTAGTAGATATATCTCGTGGGAGCATCCCGGCAGAAACGAACATATTCAAGTTCGGCTCTTATTTGCTCTTTTTCCCAAAGCTTGTATCGGGTCCATTGATGCGTTACAAGCCATTCCGCGATCAGGTACCAAACTTAGATCCATCCCTTGAAGATATTGCTGCAGGTATACGGCGTATTTTGATCGGAGTGGTAAAGCGTTTGCTGATTGCCAATCAATTGGGGCTGGTTGCCAATTCAGTCTTTGGCTTGGATACACCCAATATCCAGCCGCATTTTGCATGGCTGGGGCTCATTGCTTATACCTTTCAGATCTATTTTGATTTCTCTGGTTATACCGACATTGCCATCGGACTCGGGCGCCTGATGGGGATGACCCTGCCGGAAAATTTCAACTTCCCTTATACAGCGCAAAGCATTGGTGATTTCTGGCGGCGCTGGCATATGACGCTCTCTGCCTGGTTTCGCGAATATGTTTTCTTTCCATTGGAACGTCGTAGAACTTTGTTAAATCCGCAACAAGTTAACATGCTCATCGTCTTTGTGTTGACCGGGCTTTGGCATGGGCTCACCTGGAACTTCGTCATTTGGGGCGGGATTCATGGCATTGCAATTGTCATTGAAAGCCTGGGCGGAGGAAAGTGGATGAAGTCTATCTGGCAGCCCATCCGCCACCTTACAACCATGGGGCTGGTCATGCTGGGATGGATTTTCTTCCGCTCGAACAGCCTCGACTTTGCCTTTGGTTTTATTGGTAGATTATTCGGGAATGTTGAAGGGATTACCCCACTTCCGTTTAGTCAGACTACCCCGCTTCCATTCATCGAACCTTCTTTCATAATTATCCTGGCGTTTGCTGTAATTTTTTCCCTGCCCGTTTCAGGAGTTTGGAACAACGCCCGTAAACGTTTCGCGAATCAACCTAATAGGCTCCTTCTTTTTCAAATACTAGAAGATGCTTTGATCCTCGGTTTATTTGCCCTTGCAATTGCTGCTACTCTTAGTGGCTCCTTCCAACCTAATATTTACGCCAAGTTTTAGAGCTTATTTCATTCACATATTCAATTCTAGCTCGGGTTTCTACATTGGTTTAGTAAGATACCTCAGTGTTAATCAGTTTCATAATCTTTTCGATATACGTGAACATCTTGTATCACTTGAAAATCAAACGACTCATATAGCCGAAAAGCAGTATTTCGATAGTTGTCTGTTTCGACAAAAATACTGTGTGCTCCAAGTGACTGGAGGCGATGCAATCCTTCTGAAAGAGCGACTCGCCCTAATCCATATTGGCGAAAATCTTTATGGCTGCCCAATGGCTCGACATGCCCCGTCATTGAATTTTTATCTAACCAACAAATGCAAAAGGCAACCAAATTTCCTTTAGCCGATTCGATAACAATATCTAACTCAGGTATGTAATCAGGGTGTTGAAGGGTTCGCATTCGCCAATCGAATGTCATGTTTTTGCTTTCAAAAACGGATTGGTGAAGTTCAACATACTTCTGTACTTCTTTTTCGCCTGCCAATGTACGAACGGTAAAACCCGCGGACCGAGGTTTGTACACTTTTACAGGCGTTTGAGAGGTTCGGCGCATAAGTACTTTTGACCATGAATCTTCGCCTACCTCTGATTGACATTTGAAGCCTGCATTTTCCAAATCGCGGATTCGGTTATTCTGCCCAGAGAAAACCATGACAAACCATGCAGGACGAGCATAAAGTGAGTTCTGTACGGTTTGAGCGCGTTGGTCTGCCCATGAAAGGATTTCTCGATGCAGATTGGTTTCGTGTTCAGGATGGCATACATAATCAATGGTCCAAAAAGGTGATTGAAGTACAGCCCAGGCAACGAGTTGTTGATTTTCATCAAGCCATAAACGAATGTTTTCAGGATTGTCAAACGCCCATGAACTAAACCGATAAGGCAAGTCTACGACATGGAGATTATTTTCTGAACATTGGTGAGCGAGTGCAGACATTAGATATTTATCTGACTCGGTTGAATAATTGCGTTGAGTTGTTGTCATCGGGTCATCCATAATTTCTCAAATTTATTTTGAAGCGGGTCACCCAACCGTCTATCTTGGATGGACAATCCAGAGAAAGCCTCAGGTTGGTGAGACTGTTTGGGCTGTGTGCAAGCCCCCGGCACTGCCCGTGGTCTGTTGAAGGATTAGGTGTATTGTCTTAATGTCTTTCGGGAGTGCTTTAGCCGAGCTGTTCGGCAAGCCCGATAAGAAACCCTTCAGGCGCACGGATGTAGCAGAGCCGATATGAGTCCTCATATTGGACTACTTCGCCAACGAGTTGTGCGCCGCACTTGTATAACCTAGCGAGCGTTTCATCGATGTCGTCCACAGTGAACATGATGCGTAGGTAGCCGAGAGCGTTTACAGGGGCGCTCCGGTGATCGGCGACAACAGGTGGGGTGAGAAATCGCGAGATCTCAAGGCGGCTGTGCCCATCGGGGGGGACCATCATCGCAATTTCGACACATTGGGTGCCTAGTCCGGTTACGCGCCCAGCCCATTCCCCTTCGACCATCGCTCGCCCTTCGAGCTTCATGCCTAGTTCAGTGAAGAAAGAAATTGCATCTTCAAGAGACTCTACCACAATGCCAACATTGTCCATTCGTAGTAAGTTACTGTTTGTCATAGTTTTATCTTATTATGAAGTAAAAGATATGTCTCTATATGAAGTTTCCCTCAATTAATGTTACTTATTGAGATTTGCCTTGTAGTCCCCGCCCCGTCACGCGGACTTGGCAAAGCCGTCCCGCCAGAAAAGTCAGGTAGTATCTTTGCTACACGCTTTATTGGGCGCGGTTTTTGCTAAAGACCTTTGTAAATAGTTGAAAACTCCATTTTTTTCCAATCATTTTCTATCATTTTTTGAAATGTACCTACCAAAATTGCCCTAGCAATACTACCAGCATTTCCGACTGGTAATTCATGCTTTTCAAAAATTTCATCAGAAGTATTGTGTGAATTTACAATTGGACTTATTATTTCAGTATCACCATGCACAAAAACCGAACGCAAATCGTAAAACTCGTTTACTTTCTTTGTAATTTCACGAGAATGTTTTTCGGGAATTCCAAGAACCAAAAAAATTCTCTCTCTTAATGCTTTTGATATGCCCATTGGCGGAGTATCAAATAATGCTTCAAGTGCATGGGCAAGCCATATGAGTTCTGGTGGTGACCCAAACTCTTGTTTACATGAATAAACTAACGCAAATAATGCGCGTTGAGTATTGTTGACGGCAGTAGGGGTGTTTGGTATGTCTAATTTATTTAACCAATTCCATACATCAATAAATCGTAATCTCTTTATTGATGGCCACCCGTATTTTGACGGAAAGTCCTCGATGAATTCAAATGGTTCTGATGGTAATTGGAGAACACTGTTAAAATCGACTGAGTTTTCATCGTTTACAGAAATTGACATATGATCTATATGAGCGCTTCCAGTTTCTGCTAAATTTAATGACAGATAAAATAGTGTTAAGAAACTCAATACAGATTTTTTAGCATCATCCGCTTTAATCCCTTCTCCGCTTACCTGACAACTAATTGAAACATACTTATCTCTCAACACTTTAAAGGTTTCGAGGATTTCGTCAATACTTTCAAATTTTTTGTTGTAAACACCAAACGTAAATTCGTTTCTTTCTGACACTATTTTATATGAATCTTTCCAGTCAAACTTAATGCAAGTATTTGTATTGTCAAAACAAAAAGGAGTTTCTGATAGGTATTCTATCGCTTGAAGCCATATATCATAATAGCCTTCATAATAGCCATTATGAAGCAAAGACTCTAATGTCCTGTTCATGAAAAACGGAAATTTAACCTCTAC
>JBDKJM010000016.1:0-2550 GCA_039796555.1 Candidatus Parcubacteria bacterium
AACTGTGTATACGTATATCCTTGAGGGTCTCCAGGCGTTAAATACCCTATATTGTCAGTAATATCTTTCTCTTTCATAGCCCCTGGTAAATTTGTGCTGTATACCGTATGGGCATCGCCACTACAGACTAAATCACAGTTTTCCCATTCGGGATCATCTTTTTCTCGCCCTTTGTTACGAGCCATACATTCAAGGTATTTGAGCGTTTCATTTGGACAAAACTGGTCCGGTGTCCACGTAGCGGGTGGTCCATTTGCTCCGTCATATTCTTCTTCTCCAGTATTTAAATCAAATAAACCAGTAGGTTTTCCTTTATCTTGTGTATAGCATGCAAGTCCATTTTCTGCTGTTACTTTTTCGTCAGGAAGTGTATTAAAAAGATCATATCCCTCTAAAGGTAGCTTTCCTGTTGATATAGTAGATTGCAATAGCTTTGCACCTCCACGTGCATAATTCCATCTCAGTGCTGCAGCTTTAAAAATACCAACATCTGGGTGATGTTCAAATCCATTTTCTTCATCATAAAAACATTGCGTATGGTTTGCTGTAAGATTTTGCAAATACGTTATTAAATGTAAACTGCTATCTTGAATTTCTTTTGGCGTTAGTCTCACACCAGCTTCCTGAATCTGATATGCTTCTGGTCCAAGATTGGCTGTTTTAATGGTATGTTTTTGCTGGTGAGAAACACCTTCTACCTCTTTGAGCACAGAAGAAACAGCATTAATAAATTTTATTTTGTAGCCCCAAGGTGCAATACCAGCAACTTGTGGCGTAACCACTGCGTCTGGTGGTGGTGTCATTCCTTCATTGAGAATAGATTTCTGATATGTAGGTCCTTGTTCTTCAACAACTGGCCTAGACACTACTGCTGGCGTTATTCGTTGTTGAGGTACTGGTCGAGTACCTGTCGAAGTGGAACGGCCTCGTGGTGCTTGCAGAGCAAAAAATGCAATAAATAAGACAGTCCCTATAATGAAAAATGGATTTGTCGGTTTAGGTTGCTCGCTTCCGTGTCCGTGATCGTCGTGTGACATAGTATGAAACAAATTTGCGTGTTGCATCTATGATATCAAATTGACAAAGGGGATGAAAGGGAAATACAATAAGTAGACTTAGTTGATTAGTACAGTAAAATGTACGATAGAGCACCAGCCTAACCAACTAAGTTTTTTATATGATAAAGCTTTCTTCAAAAATACGAAAAGCAGTTATTCCTGCAGCAGGATTTGGTACGAGGTTTTTGCCGCAAACAAAAGCGATGCCAAAAGAAATGCTTCCGATTGTTGATAAACCAGTCATTCAGTATGTTGTAGAAGAATTGGTTGCTTCCGGTATTACCGATATTATTATTGTTACTGGATGGCATAAGCGATCAATTGAGGATCATTTTGATAATCCAAATGAGTTAATGAAAACTCTCGAAGAGCAGGGGAAGCATGAACTGCTTGAAGAAGTAAAGAGAACAGCACAGTTAGCAAACTTCATCTATATTCGTCAAAAAGGACCATATGGCAATGGCACACCTGTATTGTGTGCAAAATCAGTTATTGGAAATGAGCCATTCGTAGCTATATGGGGAGATGAATTCATCCATTCCAATCCTCCTCGTGCAAAACAGTGTATTGATGTATTTGAAAAGTATGGAGACCCTGTCATTTCTGCTGTTCGTGTTCCAAAAGAAGATGTTTCCCGGTACGGTATCGTTGATGCTGTAAATGTAGAGAAAAATATCTGGCAAATTAAAAATTTACTGGAAAAACCAAAGCCAGATGAAGCGCCATCTAATTTAGCAGCACACGGTTGTTATGTATTAACACCAGAGATATTTGATCACCTTGAGCAGACAAAACCAGGAAAGTCAGGGGAAATCTGGCTTACTGATGCCATTCGTGATCTTATGAAGACACGTCCTGTGTATGCCTGTGAAGTAGAAAATGCAAAATATTATGACACTGGAAATAAATTGGAGTATCTAAAAACAGTAATAGAATTCGCCCTAACACACAAAGAACTGAATGGCGAATTTAAAGCATATCTTAAAAGCCTCAAGATCTAATATAGTGGTGCTTTTCCGTAGATGATTACTTTTGTCCCGGGGTTATCCACAGTGGATGGTGTTGACCATGCCTTAGGGTTCGATACTACCGGTGTAGCCCATTCGTAGAGTATTTTTGCATCTTCGTTCCTCATGTTGATACACCCATGTCTCATTGGGTGGCCAAAATTATTGTGCCAATAGGCTCCATGGAAACTGAATCCTCTCATTTTTTCAATTTCATCATTGTAAAAAAACATGACATACGGCACATTGGGCAGATAGTAGTATGTTCCTTTTTCTTTACTCCCACCTTGCATGAGCTGACTACGTACTTTTGTCCAAATAGTAAATTCTCCAGTTGGCGTCCATCCCCAGAGGCCAGTTGAAACGGTGAATTCATAGACTAATCGGTCACCTTCGTATGCATATGTTTTTTGTGTTGTTAAATCTACTTCTATCCGTTTTTCTGGGGCATGTTCTTGCCCCAGTACTTCCTCAATGGGAGTAAA
>JBDKJM010000017.1:0-3575 GCA_039796555.1 Candidatus Parcubacteria bacterium
TGTTTCTGTGAATTTGATGGTTTTTCCGTCCTTCAGTTTTTGTGAAATTTTGTCCAGATCTTCTTTTGTGGGTCGTCCTTTCTCCTTGATGTCTTTTCCTTTTGAATATGAATCAATCAATTCTTCCAGCTTGTTGTACCTTGAATCAGATACCTTTACTGGCAAATCTTGATACCGTGTGAAATTAAAAAGCCTACTGAATCGTCTATATGATTCGTCCTCACCAATGGAGAATTGGTATACGCTTATTTCTCTTAAGTCCTCACCTGAAAGACCTTTCTTGCAGATGACCAAGTCAAAAAACTTCGCATAAGTGAAGAATTCTTGATCTGTGAGATGTTTACTTAAATCATCGATCATAGCCTTATTTTAGCATTTTTCAGTCTTTTTTCTAATAATCTCGATATCCTCCAAAATTGGCATTTGTTGGCATTTGAGACCCCGACTCACTTGCCTCAGGGATGCTCTGTAAAAACCTCTCAAAAAGCCTTATACTGCTTGTACCAATGGGTACTTAACCCACATGGCCCGCACTAAAAACCTGTTATCGACACGACCCATAGGCTTAGGTATGTAGGGTGCCTCACATGGTCAGAGAATAAAAAACGAGCCGCACATTTCTGGTGCGGCCCGATGCTTTTTTGAATCTCTGTCGCTACGTCGTCGGAAGAAGATGCAAGATGTCCTTCAACTCGTAGATGCCATCCTTCAGTGGTTCCTGCTGATCTGCAAGCGCCTGTGCCAATGTGATGGCGCCTTCGGCGTAAGTTACTCGGCCTCGGATTTTCGTCGAGACCTTGATCTCGACTCCTTGTCCTGTGAACACGAAGTCGTGATAGGCATGTCCGCCGAGATACTCTTCTGGCACACCAAGCGTGAGCTGAATGTCAGGATCCCGGACTGACTTGATTGACGACTCTGGGATACCAAGAACCTTCGCGACTGCCCGGGCGGTGCCCGAAGTGTCCGCCTTTTTATTTTGGTGGGACTCGACAATCCTCGCTTCCATTCCTGTCTTGATCGCATGTGCGAAGACGGGAAACGCGGCCACGAATCTGATCATTGGGAGCGAGAGGTTCGGTGCGTTGATGATTGCCACACTCCGATCGTCCGGGAGCGGCTCTGACAATTTCGTAGAACCTTGGATGATCGGCATGTGCCGGGCTTCGCAAAGCTCGATGAGTGGAAGAAGTTGCCTTCCGCTTCCCAGATGAATCGCGATCGATTTGCCATAGCTCGAATTGGAATAGTCAAAGTCCATTCCGAATCTGGTGAGTTGAATTCCGCGAGAAGCGCAAGCAGTTTCGACCGCCTTAGCCATGTTGCCTTGACCGACAAGTAGAATGTGCATGATTTGTCTCCTGTGTTTGTTGTTGACTGTCTGAACAGGATACTACCGGAAAGCGGTGAATTTGCAAGTAAACGACCCCGACCCACAAGTCTCAACTTAGACGGTAAAAATTTGCTTAACTGTCCTTACAAGGCCTCACCAGGTTGGTACCTAACACATGATGCCCGCATTGGTCGCCTTCGTAGATTATTAATAAATTTTGTCATAAATAACAGCGAGAACCTACGTGCTTGAAACAAAAAACGACCCTTGCATTTGTATAAGGTCGTTTGCTTCAGGGGATCGGGAGTCTATATGCCAATTACTTTCCGTATTTCTTCTACTGAATTAAGTTTCAGCCATCTTTTTGCGAAAATCCGGCAGAACTCTTCCAATCGATTGAAAACGTCTTCCGACTCTCGAGCTTTAGAGCAAAGGAGACATGGCTCGCTTGGGACAAGGTCGTAATGGAACGTGTGTCCAATTTCATGCCCAAGAGTTTCCATTTTTTCCTCCAGTGTTGTCTCATAGTTGAAAACCACCACGAAATACCCTTTTTCGATTTTAATTCCACCATTACAGAGCAAGGGCTTGATTTCTAACCGAACAATTTTCCTTCTGCGCATTTGTTCTGTTATCGAAAGATTCGCTCGCTGTAATTCTGCAAGGAACGCGTCCGCCGTTCCAGCCCAATCAAACTCTGGAAAAAGTTCTTTCATTGTCTGCATAATGTACTCCTTCGTTAGACTCCTATGTTCAGCGGTTTATAAATGATACTACCAGATTTGTTCGAAAAATCAAAATGGTAGTTAAGCACATATTTCAAAATGACTTCCAAAACTTTTCAAAACACTATAAAACTAGTTGTTTGATAATAAAAACCAAATAGTCCATAAGCTTGCTATAATACCACCATGACCATAACCAAGCTCGGCCATTGTTGTCTCCTTATAGAAATCCGAGGTACTCGTTTCTTAACAGACCCTGGAGCTTATACAACTGCGCAAAATTCTGTAAAAGGAATTCATTATGTAATTATAAGTCACGAACATACAGACCATCTACATGTTGAGTCACTAAAAATAGTTCTGGCTAATAATCCTGAAGCAAAAGTAATTTGCAACGATTCGCTTGGAAAAATTATTCAGAAAGAATCTATTCCTTATACAAAGATTGCAGACGGTGAAAGTCTTGAACTTGGCGGTGTTAAAGTCGCAGGATATGGTTTGAAACATGCACCCATATACAAAGATTACGAGCAGGTAGAAAACACTGGCTATATGTTTGATGAAAAATTATTTTACCCAGGGGACGCATTTCATAATCCCGGCGTGAGTGTAGACATCCTCGCTTTTCCTGTCACAGGACCTTGGTGCACCATTGCCCAAGCCATTTATTATGCCTTAGAAATAAAACCTCGTGTGGCCTTCCCTGTTCATGATGGAAACCTAGTACGCCAAACTGGCATAACAGTTCGCCTACCAAGCATTTATTTGCCCAAAGCTGGCATAAAATTCATACCTCTAGAATTGGGAAAAGAAACTGAACTCTGATAGCATATAAATATGAAGTCACACAGTTTAATAGGAACGGTGTTGACGATAATAATAGTCGTGGCTTTTGTGTGGGGTCTTGGATACTTGATTGTAAAAGCTATAGAAGCTTATGGCTCTAGTACTATTTTGGTAAAAACCACCTCATTAAGTACTGAAGTAAGTACCTCCACTAAACCAATAGAAAAAATTCGATCAATATTCGATTCAGATAAATTAACCGTAATGATGGGAGGTGATGTGATGTTGGATCGCAGTATTCGTGCATATGGAGAACGCAGTGGTTATGATTCCCTTTTTGATGACTCTGTAGTTTCTCTATTTAAAAAAGCTGACATTGTTGTTGCAAATCTAGAGGGCCCAATAACTTCAAATCCTTCAAAAACTTTGGTAAATGGCAAGACGACTGACAGTCTGACATTCACATTTTCAAAAAATGCTCGCAAGGCTCTTACTCACGCAGGTATAGATATTGTCAGCTTGGCAAATAACCATATGGATAATTTCGGCTTCCTGGGTTTTCTAGAAACACAGGATTGGCTGAAGGATGCTAGCATCGCTTGGTTCGGTAACCCATGGAATAGTACATCAACAAAAATGAATCGCGAACATATTGGCGACAATTCACCGATAGTTACAATTGTTAGCAAGAACGGTATAGATGTAGCTTTTGTTGGTTATCATTCATTTCA
>JBDKJM010000018.1:0-8117 GCA_039796555.1 Candidatus Parcubacteria bacterium
ACTTGATTCCAATTTGTTTCTTTAAGTGAAACGCGTCTATTTGCAAAAGGTAACTTTCCGTCACCAGACTTTTCTGAAACTGTAATAGTATTATTCAGAACATTTTTTGAAACAGCAAAAAGTGCACCATCATTAGGCGTCTTCTTGGTAATAGTAAAACCGTGTCGCTCACCAATAGTGAATAGAAAAGCGCCATTGTGCTCACCAATAATTTTTCCGTTCACGTCTAAAACATTACCCTTTTTCTGTTGAATGTAGTGGGATAGGAATTCTTTCATATCCACCATGCCGATGAAGCACAGTCCTTGACTATCCTTTTTCTCTGCCGTCGGTAATTTTAATTTGGCTGCCATTTTACGCACTTCTGGCTTGGTCAGATGACCAATCGGGAAAATAATGTGTGGCAACTGTTCATTTTTTATAGTCCACAAAAAATATGACTGGTCTTTGTTGTTATCAACACCCGCTAAGAGCTTATAAGAATCGCTAAATTTTTCTACCCGTGCATAATGTCCAGTTGCCACAAAGTCAGCTCCATTTTTCATAGCCCATTCATAAAATGCTCCAAACTTTATTTGCTTATTACACATAACGTCTGGATTCGGGGTTCTTCCTATCTTGTATTCTGCAATCATATAGTCAACTACTTCCTTTTTGTATTCCTTTTCTAGGTCAAGAGTTACAAAATGGATGTCCAAATGTGCAGCTACACGCATTGCATCACGCCTCTCCTCACGCCAGGTGCACTCTATCCAGTCAGGCTGCCATGCCTTTATAAAAACACCAGTTACGTCGTAACCGGCCTTTTTTAGAAGCGCAGCAGAAAGAGAGGAGTCGACACCTCCCGACATACCAACAAATACTTTTTTTTGTGAACTAGACGCATACTTGTTTGGCGTAAACTTCGATGCAGTCTCATTTTTGGGTCGATAACTTGTATTTACTTGACTTTTCATATTTTACATGCTACCATATTTCGCGAAGGCTGACCAGTGAGGTTGGCTAATACAAACAAAAAACCTTAGATCTGGTACTGACAATGAAAAACCTAAACATCCTAGTCGTGGATGACAATCCATATATCTTGAAGTCGTTGGTGCAAATCCTCGCATGCATTGCGGAAAATTCCGCCATCACAGCCATCCACGACGCGCCATTAGCGATTTCAGCGATCGAGAATGGCACTCCAGCCAACTTGGTGATCACTGACTTCAGGATCCCTTCTGGCCGCGAGGGACTGGAAATCATCCGCGCGGCGAGGATAAAATCGCCCAGCACAGCAATCATCGTCATGTCAGGCGACATGACCGAGACTGATATTCGAGATTGCATGTGCCAGGGTGCGAATGCATTTCTTCAAAAACCCTTCCTGCGTCAGCAACTCGAGCAAGCCATCAAGGCTCATGTTGTTACACGGGAGGTGGTGGCCGCTTAGCCTAAAGCCAAGCACGGGCGCTCACTTCATTCCACCGCGCGGACTCACATAGTCCCGCGGTTTTTTGTTTACTGCAAATACTTAACTCGATTGGCCAGATGCCCATCATGAGTTTTGGCATAGTGTGTTACGCCATTACTGTCCGCCAAATAGAAATAATACTCGCTTGGTGTAGGATTCAATGCCGCTCTAATAGAATCCAAACCTGGATTAGTTATTGGTCCTGGAGGCAGGCCTTTGTTTATATAAGTATTATATGGAGACTCTGTAGCCAAGTCTTTCAACGTTGGGCCTCCCTCTGCAATATCCATCACGTAGTAAAATGGTACATCAACTTGTAGGTGCATGCCCTCATCTATACGCTTCCAAAGGATGCCAGAAATAATTCTTCTATCTGTTTTATTACCCGCCTCCTTCTCAATGATAGAAGCCATAGTGATTATATCTTTCATAGACCTAGTAGAAGTTGCAAACTCTTGAACAAGTGGTTTCACTGCCTCCTCAAATTGCTCCCGCATCATAGAAATAATTTCGCTTGGCTGTGTATCAATATCTACGAAATATGTTTCGGGAAAAAGATAACCTTCATATTTCTGGGCTTGAACCGAAAAACTTTTGGCATCAAATCCTGGAATATTTTTGGCCAGTAAAGAAGCAAGCTCCATAGAACTATGGCCTTCAATAAATGTTAGCTTGATCTTCTCCATATCCTTTTGTCCATATGCAGTTCTGTAAGCAATTCGAAGTGCTGATTGTGGATCAGCAAAAAGATAACTTCCCTCTTGAACTCCTTTGCCGTCGTGTAGAAGAACTACGTAAATTTTATACACAAGTGTTGAACGTATAATCCCCTTTTCTTTGAGCAGGTTTGCTGCCCCCGTTACTGACATGTCCTTTGTGATCCGAACTATCGTACCGCGCGGGTAATCTGTTGGAGATGTTGAAAAATAAACACAAATTATAAGCGCGACAATAATCACGACTCCAGTGTAACCAATAGACTTTTTATGTTCCACGTAAAAATCTGATACTTGTTTCTTGATTTTTGCTATATTCATATTTAAATAGGCAAATTTGCAGGTGCCTCTGCTTTCTTTGATGGTAAACGCTCCAGAGTAGGTGTTGCCGCTACTGATCCTGGGAAGTGATAGAGGGTGGCTAATTCTTCTGAATTCATAACCATGGACTTGCCTTCATGGGGTGGGTAGAAATATGAACGACGCTTGTACATGGCCAGTGCCTCTTTAGCAAATCTATTATTTCTGATATCTTTGTAATCCGTCCACGGATCACCTAAACGGCTATGCCAGACGTTTTTGTCAGGTTTGAATCCATTTAAATGTTCTGAACCAAAATGCTTGAGATTTCCAATAATGCCTCCAAGACCTGCAACTTTGTTGAAAGACTCCCTGCTTCCTAGATATATGGTTCTCAAGCCCACATCAAAAGGCTGTTTTCTGACACTTCGTTCAATGGCGGCGATAACATCTCGTTCACCTTCGGAAATAATGGGTAATCTTGTGTAACCAGTTTCTGGATCTGGTTCCCCCGCCGCAGTTTTGGTTTTGGCATCACGAATCAATATTTTATTCACCAACTCTTTGGCTTTATCTTGCCACAAATCTGTTTTCTTGAACCAATGTCCGGGCTTGCTCTGGTCATCTATATGTGCACGAATGGGGATTTGAATCCAAACTTGCTGATTTGGACCAACGCTTCCCAAAAATTCTATCATTGGAAGTAATGGGTCAACTTTAAATTCTTCCTTTGGGTCCTTGTCGAGTCCATAATCAACATATGTCTTTATCGGGTATGGATCCTCTTTTGTGAACTTAAATTGCGCAGCCCAAACTTTCATGGTGTCTGGATCGAAATGAACAGACTGTGCGTAATCACCATTTTCATGAACTTCAACTCCTGGAAATTGCGAGTACAGAGCAGATATCACTCCGCCTTTGCGCCTATCTTCTGTCCATATGAAAAATTTTACACGACCTTCTATGGATACTAGTTCAAGAGAATACCATGGTCTGGTTTCGCCCTTCCAATATTGCACAAAATGACTGCCATCGGATGTGTTATGTAACGATTGCAAAAAGACCTCCATGGCAAGTGGTGATTTGTATGTATCCTTTGGTAGCTTGATTTCCAAAACCGCATACTTCAATGATAAAACTTGTTTTGCTCTCACATATCTCAACCACAATGGCCAGAAAATTACTATCAAGAGCACCAATAACATTAGTGGCGAAATCAGAATAGTGTACTGTAGTGCCTGAGGAAATATTGTTGAGTGGAAATCAGAAATCAAAGATGACACAAGTTGATCTATTGGCATACCATAAGTTTACAACGAAACGTCTAAAGTACAAAGTGTAGTTGCCCAGAGAAATGAGCTACCTCACTCAGGGTGCAATGCGATTTGAGCCCCGAACAAATTGCCCGTATGTGCTGAATCCTTGGAAGCACATACGGTTGCAATTTGGATTTGGTGACCTTGCACCCTGAGTGAGGCAGCTCATTTCTCGGGGCACAAACTTGGGCGTACAATTTTACTTTACGCAACTACAGAATACTTACCATCCTTGTCTCTTTTGAAATATTTTGGATTTTGGAGATTGACTGCAATAGTATTTTCTTTGACATAGCGCTCTTTCATGACCTTACTTACGACTTCATTCTTGGTCATTGGGCCATTTTTCTCTATAACATGCTTAACGACATCGCGTACAATGCCAGGTGCATAACCCCATTCCGCCAAAGCGTAAAGACCACGACCAACTAGTACAAAGCGAGGGTCCTTGATCAGTTCATTGTGAGTGGTGGCAACGTGGGCCTTCTTCTTGAACATAACCATGATCTGTTTTGCCACGTCACGGAAGTGAATCGGTGAACCGTGTTTGCGTATGACCAGGAAAGCGTAGTCACGCATGCCCTTGGTCTTGATATTTGATGAATGTGAAGCCCCCCAATCTCCAAGTGCGTTTACACCAATAGCTTTTGAGAGTTTGAGCCAGCGTTTCATGATCTCCTGATTTTTGTAGCGTTCTGAAACTCCCTCCAAGTGTGTCAGGAACTTGTTGATCATTTCTGATTCTGGAAGAAGATCTTGTGTATTTAAATTGCTATACAACTTTTGCAGAGCTGATTCAACTTGCGCGGCAAGCTCTTCGTTAACGTGCCAGCGATGATTGAAATTATCGTCCTCTTTCCTTTTCTTGAATGGTTCTCCAATAACCAAAAGGAAATGAATGTGATTTTGCATACTCTTGTCCTTGGATACAGATCCCAGGAAATCATCTTCAACGACGATACCGCCCAAAGCGTGCAGAACACTCTCCAGTTCTGCAAAAACTGTCTTCTCGAGCTTGTATTCGTCTGACTTACGAACGATGCCAAGAGCATAATTTTCTATTTGACGAACACGCTCACGTGTAATGCCATATTTCTTGCCGATTGCATCCAATGTCATGCGACGGGTATCAGAACCTAGTCCATAACGAAAAATAACCACTTCACGTGCGCGGTCAGGCAAAGACGACAGGAGGCGCTTGACGATCTGCTTTGGCTTGAATGAAATTGTTGGGTTAGCCATGTCAATTACTAAGAAATTTGTATTATATTTTTATCACTAGCTTGTAAAAAAGTCAATCATGTTGGGATGTGCAATCCCCGTACCCCAGGCTTGTTGCATATACACTACCGCATTACCTAAATACTGTCAAATCAACTGCAAATAAAGTTGCTTCTCTTGGTAAAATTTATGCGACCACTATATTAATCAGCCGATTAGGCACCACAACCACTTTTACCACCCTCTTACCTTCCAACCACTTGGAGACATCGGGAAGCGCTCTGGCCATTTTTTCCAACTCTTCCTTACTTGTATCAATAGATGCCATGAATGATGCTCTCATTTTGCCATTAACTTGAACAGTGATATTAGTCTCCGAATCAACAGCTAGTTTCGGATCATATACTGGCCATGGTGCACTGCCAATAGATTGTTTATGGCCAAGAGACCACCACAATTCTTCACACACATGCGGAGCAAATGGTGCAAGCAGTTGGATGAATGTTTCGTAACTTTTCTGCGATATTTCACTAAACTTCTCCAAATCATTCAAAGCAATCATCATAGAACTTATAGCTGTGTTGAACCTCATGGCTTCGATATCTTCACTGACTTTTTTGATAGTTTTATGAATAATTTTGTCAGCAGAATTGTGAATCTTGATGCCAGTATTGTCGTCCCGACGAAAGTTGGGATCCATTCCCTTGTTGACTTCCTGGATTCCGGCTTTCGCCGGAATAACAGAGAAATACAATTTCCAGACTCTCTCAATAAATCTCCTAACTCCAGCGATGTTATCGGTATTCCAGGCAATAGGCTGATCAAACGGTCCCATGAACATTTCGTACAAGCGTAATGAGTCAGCACCGACTTTTTCAACAATGCTATCTGGGTTGATAACATTTCCCTTTGATTTGGACATTTTTTCTCCTCCCTGCGCCAATATGAGACCATGTGAAGTGCGTTTTTGATACGGCTCACTGGTTGGAACTAGTCCGAGGTCAAACAAAAACTTGTGCCAAAAACGCGAATAAAGTAGGTGCAAAGTCGTGTGCTCCATTCCACCGTTATACCAATCCACTGGGGTCCAGTATTTCAATTTTTTACTGTCAGCAAACTCTTTTTTATTATTCGGATCCGTATACCTCAAATAGTACCAGGATGATCCAGCCCAGTTCGGCATGGTGTCAGTTTCCCGGGTTGCTTTGCAGTCCTGATTGAATAATCTATGTATATCATTGAAATGCCTCAAAATTTGCTTATCTGGTAACAATTCATTCAAGCCATCATAACCATGATAACCCCATGAACAACCAATTATTCTCTCTCTACCCATTATACCCTCAAGTTCATAAATATCAGCTTTTGTATCAGTAAAATAATAAGGGTCTTTGACACTTATACCCCAATCTCTACATACCTTCTCAACTTTCTCCTCCTTTGAGTGGTGATCTTCATGAGCTAATATGTGTGTAAATTTTAGTCCTGATTTTTTGATGGCAGGAAGAATATACTGGGCGGAACCAGACGAGACCACAGCCAGTTTTACGTTTTTTATTTTCTTTAATTGCTTTATAAAAACATCAAAAAGTCCAAACTCTGATTGTACCAGGTGGTTCCCGAAGGTTCTGATCCAGTCCTGTCTTTTTTGTCTCTGTTCTGGTGTCTGGTTCTCTGATCTTGCATCAAATGGTTTCCTGCTAAAATGTTCCAGCGCCCTTTGTCCAGCCTCTTCTACTGTTGAAGCTTCCCCCATCTTGACCTTAGCGTGATTCATCACATCCCACGTATCACCCAAGACTCCATCAAAGTCAAAAATTAAATATTTTGTCTTCTTTTTATCAGCCAGGCACTGTGGACACTTGGTATTCACCCACTTTGAAATAGAAGCAAGCGGCGACTCTCCTGTCTCTGTAGGTTTATAATTCTTCACTTTCGGCAACTTCACTGGAAGATCTTTTTCAGGAACTGGAACAATGCCGTGAAGCTCGCAATGCACTACTGGTATTGGTTCACCCCAGTATCGTTGTCGAGAAAAGATCCAGTCGCGAAGTTTGAATGTTGTGACCCACTTGCCACCTACGAATTCGGCGATTTCTTTTTTGGCACTACCAGACTCCCGACCATTAAATAGTACTGAATTAACGAGGATTCCTTCACCGGTGTAAACTTTATCCGTACTTTCCGTATTCACAGAAGATGATTCAATAACATTTTTTATCGGCAACCCAAACTTCTTCGCAAAGGTATGATCACGTTCATCATGCGCCGGCACAGCCATAACCGCACCTGTACCGTAATCAGAGAGAACATAATCCGCAATCCATACAGGAACCTCCTCATTATTAGCTGGATTTACTGCCACTATACCTTTCAACTGAATTCCAGTTTTCTCTTTTGAAGCATCAGTACGTTCCATATTTGTTTCCTTCTTAACTTTTGAAACATAATCCTCTACTTCTTTTCTATTATCGAGAAGTGGTGTCATCAATTGTACCCATGGATGTTCAGGTGCTAGAACAATATATGTCACGCCAAATAAAGTATCTGGGCGAGTGGTGAAAACTTTTACATAAGGAGTTACAGATCTTAATATCTCTGGCTCTTCTTCCGCACAAAAATGTTCTTCATTGCTATTAACTTCAATTAGAATGGCTTCGAGTTTAGTACTCAAATCTTTGAGATAGGTAGCCCTCTTGGTTTCTTTTTTATCAGAAAGTACAGCGATCTTACCATCGGTCAGTTTTTGAATTTGTCCATAATCAAAATCCCAATTGAAATCTTTCCAGTAAGGTCTTTCTTCATTATCAGTACTGAATGAAGGGCTGACAGCACTCGCAACAAGAACTAAACCAGAAATCTTTTTGTTCATTTTCATCAGAGCTTTGAGTGCCACAACACTGCCCAAACTATGAGCGATCACCACCGTATTCTCGTCAAATTTACAGTTTTTTATGACATGTCCCACTTGCTCTGACTCATGTGGATGATCTGAGTTTGGTAATTCCAGCGCCTCTACTTCATGTCCTCGAGCTTCTAATTCTTTCTTGAGCCAAGGAATGAAGTTCCTCTTGGCACTGCCTTGAAAACCGTGTAGGATCACAAATC
>JBDKJM010000019.1:0-4902 GCA_039796555.1 Candidatus Parcubacteria bacterium
TATGGAAGACAACACCATATCATCAACAGATAAAAATTACGGATGACACATCTATTTTCTTGAAGGACGCTGGACATATTTTGGGTTCGGCTATGGTTGAAGTGGTAATACATCTTACGGAGGTGCCACCTCAATCGCCGAAAGGAGGTGCCACCTCCGTCAGAATCCTTTTTACAGGTGATGTTGGTAATTCCCCTGCGCCATTATTGCGAGATAACGAGGAAATTGGGGATGTTGACTATGTAGTTACAGAGAGTGTCTACGGTGACCGTAATCATGAGCCAAGGGAAAATCGTCTAGAAAAATTTCAAAAAATCATAAATGATACTATGTTGCGTGGAGGAACACTTGTCATACCAGCTTTCTCCATAGATCGCACCCAAACCTTGCTTTATGAGTTGAATAATTTGGTCAGGGATAAAAAAATACCGTCTGTTCCTGTGTTTGTTGATTCACCCATGGCCATAAAAGCTACGCAGATATATCAGGCCAGCACTGAATTGTTCAATGATCAAGTTCAGCAACAAATCAAATCAGGCGATAATGTTTTTGATTTTCCTCATTTACAATTTACTATTTCCCAAAATGAGTCACGTGATATAGAACGTTTGCAGGGTGCAAAAATAATTCTGGCTGGATCAGGTATGTCTGTTGGAGGGCGTGTCATAACTCACGAAGAAAATTATCTACCTGACCCAAAGAACACTATTTTATTTGTTGGATATCAAACAACAGGTTCACTCGGTAGACAGCTAGCTGATGGTGCCAAAAAAGTTGAAATCCACAGGAGAATCATCAAAGTTGAGGCACAGATCGAAACCATGTATGGTTATTCTGCTCATAAGGATAGTGACCATTTAGTGCAGTTTATCTCTTCGGCCACAGATCGTCTGAAGCAGGTGTTCGTAGTAATGGGCGAGCCGAAAGCTTCTATGCATCTAGCACAGAGAGTGAATGATGAGTTGTATGTCAAAGCTATGGTACCGGAGAGGGAGAAGTGGTATGAATTGTAGATTCGTGATTGCCAGCGATTTTATTTATGGGTATTTCTAACACTTTCTTTATAAGCCTTTTCAAATTTCTCTGGAATTTCAGTAAAACTGTCGCATCTTTCAAAGACAAAGTTCGGTAGGTTACATTCTGTAATCATTCGTGAGACGTTTGTACTGTGAGGTGCAGTTGCGAAGACAAATGCAGGTGATGGACTGTTATCCTGGCCACGTGTTCTCTTGAGACACATCCCGATCTCCATACCCATGCCAGTTGACGGTCCAAGAGCGATTGCAATCATAGCATCGCAATTCATGCATTGTTCATGATCCCATTTAAACACAGTCCCGGGTTCAGCTTGTTTTTTCTCGTTACTCTTAAAATCAAGTATTTCATGCCCAATTTTACGCAAACTGTTTTTTAATGTTTCCAGTTCAGACCAGTGCTTCTGCCATTCTTTGTTATTAAATCCCTGAATAGGGCAACCTATGTATATTTTCATAAATACCATTATACTATACTACGGAAAAATCAAACAAAAATCCCAGGGAGAGCGCAACCCTCCCCCTGGGATCTCTTAGCGTCCTTCTTCGAGGCGCCGTGCTTGTTTTACTCGCGTGTGCTCCTAGGGGGTATTTTAGCATACCCCTGGAGTTGTGAAATTATTTCACTTTGGAAACAATGCGGGCAAAAGCTTCTGGTTTGAATTCTGCTATGTGAGCCAACGCCTTGCGGTCTAGTGCAATACCTTTTTTCTTGGCAGCACCCATGAATTTACTATATGAAAAACCAAGAGGTCTGAGGGCGGCGTTGATCTTGACATTGAAGAGACGGCGCATATCGCCTTTCTTGTCTCGACGGTGAGTGAAGGCGTAGGCACCAGCGTGCATCAGAGCGTCAACCGCCATGCGTTCTTTCTTGGAACGACCAAAACGAAAACCTTTTGCGGCTTTGAGGACGGTACGACGATATTTGAGGGCGTTAACGGCTTTTTTGACTCTAGTCATGGGGATGAATTAAGAATTAAGAATTGTGAATATGAAATTTTGTAGTTTTGTGACTTATTCACAATTCGCAATTCATAATTCTTAATTCTTGTTATTAAATATTTACTAAAAATCTACTCTTTGCTTTGTTATCCATATGGATCCGAACCCAGCGGCGTTTGCCAGTGCTAGTACGAGTGCGCTCCTTGGCATTGAAATGGTTCTGACCAGACTTGCGCGACAAAATCTTACCGTTTTTGGTAATTTTTAATCGCTTTGCGTATGATTTGGTGGTTTTGATACTCATTTTAGTTAGGTGAATTAAGAATTATGAATTACGAATAAATTAAGAATAAGCGCAAATTATACCCATTCTTAATTCGTAATTCATAATTCTTAATTCAAGGTTTACTTTCTTTCAACTACTATACTCAAGCCCTTTGGTCCCTTGACGATATCCTGCCCAACTTTGTATTCCACAGTCACAAGTTTGAGGATTCTTTCCAATCGTTCTTTGAGGAAGTTTTGGTCCATGTATTTGGATCGTCCTACGAGGAAAAGATCAATCTTGACTCGGTTTCCTTCACTCAACCACTCGGAGACTCTTTTTGCTTTGAGTTCTAGGTCGTGCTCTCCAGTGCCGATTTTGACCTGAACAATCTTGAGTTCACTGGTCTGGACCTTGGATTTGGCTACTTTGTCCTTCTTTTTTTCATCGTACAGGTACTTGCCATAATCCATGATCTTGGCAACTGGCGGAACTGCCATAGGTGATATCTCGATCAGATCCAGTTCACGCTTTTGGGCTTCGGCCAGAGCGATGGAGAGCGCGATAACGCCGAGATTTTCTCCTTCGGCGGTTATGACGCGCAATTCAGGCGCTTTGATTTGATGGTTAATTTTGACGCGAATAGCCAATTGATTGGGATTACAGGGATTATTTATAGCATGTTCATTGTAATATTGCAATCATAGAAACTTCTTGATCAGCCTGATTGCTGCTGACAGTATTTTTTCCATGAAAAATCGTTTTTTCCACTGCTCAAGGAATATTTCCCTAGATTTTTGCATGTCGTGAACGAAATGGGCAGACAATTCCTCAATAAATTTCGTATTGTTAGCAATAATGTTTGCCTCAAAGTTATAAAGCAAGCTGGCACTGTCCAAGTTCATTGAGCCGACCGTGGCCCAAGTACCATCTATCACTACAGACTTGCTGTGAATAACATTTCCTTCATACAGGAATATTTTTACACCTGATTCTAGAAGGGTGGTGAAATATGATCGGGCGGCATAGTCGAGCGTTGGGTAGTGGTCGGTGCGTTCAGGCAGAATAATTTGCACATCAACGCCTCTATGAGCTGCAAGCTTTATGACACGAAGCAGACGGTGTGTGGGTACAAAATATGGCGTCGTAATATATACATAATGTCGTGCATTACGAAGCGCTTCGATGAGTTGTGCGTAAATATGACGTCTACCAGGAGATGGATAGTTGGTGATATAGCGAAATTCTCGGTCACGCGCGTGGATTCTAGCTGGTAAAGGTTTTTGTTTTTTCGCTCTGAACCACATACGATCAAAAGCGTTGGCCATTTCATTTACCACCAAACCCTCGAAACGCGCATTTGTATCACGCCAAGCTTTCATGCTGTCACGAACAGAAATACTTCCGGTGTAGCCGATTTTCCCATCTATAACTAGAGTACGGCGATGGTTGCGCAAATACCATGAACGGAAGTTTGGTGTTTTGAAATAACTAGGGATGAGAGTTTTCCAGAAAACAAGCTCAATACCCGTAGCCCTCAATTCTTCTGCCAAATTTGAGCCAAATATGGAAAAACTGCCGGCGGCATCCCAGAGAAAACGAACTTTGACACCTTTTTTGGCTCTTGTGGAACAAATGTCGATGAGTCTCTTACCCAGATCATCATTTGCGAAAATGAATTGCTCGAGATCTATGCTTTTGGTTGCTTGGGCGCAATCTGCCAGCATTTTGACCCAGGCATCTTCGTTTGAGGTATAGAGGGTCCAAGAGGTGTTCATGGTAAAGATTAAAAATTTAAAATTAGATATTGAAAGTTGAAAGTTGGGGATTCGAACATAATCAGATCATATCTTTTAATTCCTGGGGATTTATTTCTGATTGGATCAAGATTGATTTCAAAGTTTTTGGAGCCAGATCTCTTGAATGAGAAGGGATTACAACGTGAAGATGGTTTTTTGTTTGATGCCTCAAATTGATATGACTACCAGTTTGATGATGCACATAAAAGCCTGCCCTTTTAAAATTCTTAATAATTTTTTTGGTGTTAAAACTGGCAACTTTGGCATACCAGGATTATTTATGCAGTAACTGCTATGCGAAAACTTCCGACCCCTTCCTTTTCAAAGAGTGTTTTTATATGAGCTTTATTTAGTCCAGCCAAATAACATTTTATGGCATCTTTTACCATCTTAGTCGCTTCTTCCAGTGTTCTTCCTTCAGTCACTAATCCGGGTAAAGAGGGCACGGTAACTGTGTATCCTCTGTTCCCATTCTTTTCGAAGAATGCTGTAAAGTATTTTTGCATATTTGTCTTCATGTACTCAAATATACTACACTTATACTATAAATGACAACCCTAGTAGACAACTCAAAAGTCCACTTTGATTATGAAATCATAGAGTCACTCGACGCCGGAATCGAACTGCGTGGTTTAGAGGTGAAGGCCTTGAAGGAAAAGAATGGCTCACTCGTTGGTTCATATGTAATTATCAAGGGAGGGGAAGTCTTCTTGGTCGGAATGTTGATACCGCCTTACCAAGAAAAAAATACCCCCAAGGATTATAATCCCAGACGCAATCGTCGTTTGATCTTGACTAAGCAGGAAATCTTACGATTGACCTCAATTGAGACAGGTAAGAGTGCTTTGACAATAGTGCC
>JBDKJM010000020.1:0-5863 GCA_039796555.1 Candidatus Parcubacteria bacterium
AATAACAAAACGACCCGGGCTCGCGCGTCATTGCGAGCCTTTGGAGGTAAAGGTAGTCCCAAGGATATTTTTGAAGAAACCGAGGCACTTTTGCATAAAAATCATGTAGACGTAAATTCCATAAGTGATGAGGCCCTGAAGAAATTCTTAACTGACCAAAACATAGGCATTGATTGTTCAGCTTTTGCATATTATGTATTGAACGCGCAATCAGAAGAATTGGGTAGAGGTGCACTAGACAAACATATTTCATTTGTGAATTGTCACGGTCTCATAGGAAAAATGCGTTGTTCGCTAAGACCAGTTGAAAATTGCGATGTGTCTACGCTAGCTCATGACAAAAACAGTAGAATTATTTCAATAAAAGAAGCCGTGCCTGGAGATATGATAACCATGCTAAGCACTGTTGATGGAAGTGATCGTGACCACATACTAGTCATCCACCAAGTGGAATACCAAAACTTTATTACATACAAATTGCATTATTCTCATGCTGTGGCTTACCCAACTGATGGTTTATACGGTAGTGGTGTGAGGCAAGGTGTGATTGAGATTATAGACACGAACAAATCAATCACCGAGCAAGTGTGGACTGAAAATGGCACTGTGGGGGAAAACAATCTTGTTTTTGTAAGAGCCAAAAAATCAAAAGTAGAAGTTAGGAGATTGAAATGGTTGTAAATAATTTTAAATTGAATTAACTGGACAACTAATTAGGTCAACTTGAAATTTTGTGGTACTGTGTACCCCATGATAAACATCCTAGAAGGTACCGCCGACCTGTCCTACATCATTGGTTTTGCCATTGCTAGCGCCATCATTACCTATATTTGGGCACCATTGCTCATTAACTTACTTTATCGATTTCATATCATAAAAGGACCAAAAACAGAGCTTGAGACACTGGGTTCTCACATATACAAATCAACTACCCCTGTCATGGGCGGCCTACTGGTTGTTATTACCGTGGCTGTGATAACTTATTTTTTTAACTGGAACAGATCTTTTACGTACGTACCTATAGGTGTAATGATCATATCTGCAATATTGGGAGCCATTGACGACCTGATGAATATTTATGGCACTGAGCGCCGTTCACGCAAACTCGGTCATATCTTGAACCTCATACGTATCCATAAAAGTCTGAAAATGCGAATCTGGTATACCATCACACTTCCTTGGAGTGCCTTCAAGAGACTATCTGTGTGGTTTGGATCTCGAACCAGTAAGGGTGTTTTCGTTCATGAAAAACTCATCCTGCAATTTATCGCTGGGGCTATAGCCGCCTGGTGGATTTATTCCAAACTCGGACCAGCCTGGCACTATGTTTACCTACCTTTCAGTGTTGGTCTCGATGCCGGATGGATCATTATCCCTATCATAATTTTTATTGTGATGTTCACCGCTAATGCCGTAAATATCGCTGATGGTATGGATGGGCTAGCTGGTGGTATGCTCATCACCACCTTCAGTGCACTGACCATATTGTCCTGGATCAACGGCTTCGGCGAAGTAGCAATTCTCAATGCTACAACTGTTGGTGCGCTTGTGGCCTATACTTATTTCAATATCAAACCTGCCAGGTTCATGATGGGTGATGTAGGAAGCTTGGGTCTCGGTGCACTACTCGCTGTTAACGCCATGGCCATTGGCGAAACTTTTTCACTTATCTTCCTAGGATTCATGTTCTACGTAGAAGCCATTTCAGTAGTTATCCAAGTTGCCTCTCGTTACCTACTCGGCCGTAAGGTATTCAAAATGGCTCCGCTCCATCACCACTTCGAACTTGTGGGTTGGAGCGAGGAAAAAACCGTCATGCGATTCTGGGTGGTGCACTTTATTTTCGTTGTTTTTGGTTTTTGGCTAGCATTGCATTAGAATTACGAATTCTATGACCTATCTCCACTGGGATCAAAAAACAATTACTGATTTTTCCGAGAAAAATATTTCTCAACTGTACTCTCGTGGCTACCTATTTACACGACTCGGCAAAGGCGCCATGCACCTGACGAGAAATGTTCGTATCAATTTGAATAAATTTACATTGAGCAGTGAAAACCGACGTATACTCAAAAAAGTAGATGGGGTGAATTTTGAATTGGCCACCATACCTTATGCTGGCTATGAATGGTCTATTGGCAAATTGGCAAAAGATTTCTACGAAACCAAGTTTGGTCCAGGTATTATGAGTGCGATCAAGGTCAAAGAGTTACTTACTTCAGCTGAAAAAAGTAACTTCAACTCTTTAATACTTTACACCAAAGATGGTCTGATTGAAGGTTATGCCATTTGTTACTCAAATAAAGACATACTGCATTATTCTTACCCATTCTATGATTTAAGCACTTCATCAAAAGATATGGGGCTAGGTATGATGATCCTGGCAATTGAATACGCAAAGAAAGTTGGTATGAAATACATTTATCTAGGCTCACTTCAACGACCGACAGATACGTATAAATTGCAGTTTGAGGGATTGGAGTGGTTTGATGGGAAGAACTGGTCGGATGATCAAGAAAAGGTCAGAGAAATTTTGACTAGGTCGTAATTATTAAAGCGTGTGCGAAACCATACATCTGCAAATTTTGAAATAAAAAACGGCTGACAAGGCCGCTTCAAAGTTCATGTCTCAAACTATTCTTCCGTTATGACTCGTACACGTTCCACTTTCATTCTGACATCATCCGGATAAGCGATGTCTCAGTCAAGTTTTGCTGGTTCTGTTACATAAGCTATACTAAACAAACACCAAAAGCAATCATGGATTCCCTTCCCAAACACATCCACATTATCGGTATCTGTGGCGTGGCTACTAGTGCTATAGCTATCGCATTCAAAAATAAGGGCTGTAAAGTCACGGGTAGTGACAAGGGCTTTTATCCTCCCGTTTCTACAGAATTAGAAAAAAATAAAATATCTTTTTATGCAGGTTGGCATCCGGAAAATATTGGCCAACCAGATATTATTATGACTGGCGGTGGAGGAACTAGCCCAAACAATCCAGAAGTCATATATGCTAAGGAAAATAAAATAGCACTTTATACTTATCCAGAAATTTTGCAAAAATATTTTATTAAAAAAAATTCTATGGTCGTCGCGGGCACTTGGGGAAAAACTACCATTTCTTCACTTCTGTCATTTATACTCATAGAAGCTGGCATGCAACCAAGTTATTTTACTGGAGGACTTTCTCTCTCCCATGACACTGGAGCCATTTCAGAATCAGATTGGAGTGTGGTTGAGGGCGATGAATACCAAGTATCTATTTCTGATAAGCGGCCAAAATTTGTTTATTACAATCCGACTCACTTACTGCTAACTTCAGTATCGTGGGATCACGCTGACCTTTATCCAACCAAAGAAGCATACTTTGATGAATTTAAACACCTGATAAAAAGAATCCCAAAGAATGGTTTGATTGTGGCCTGCAAAGATGATGAGGGCGTATCCCAGATAGAACCTTGGACATTGGGTTCAGCAAAAACAATTACTTATTCCAAAAATCCTGATGCGGATTATCATTATCATTCCATAAAACCGACAAAAGATGGTTTGGATTTCATTATTAAAATGGGCTCCAAGAATGAACATGCTGAATCATCTAAACCAAATGAAAAATGGCAAATTCACACACCAATGATTGGTCGCTTCAACGCCGAAAATATTACTGGCTGCTTCGCCATGGCTCATAGTATTGGCATTGAGCCAAAAAAAATAGTTCAAGCCATAGCTGATTTCAAAGGTATCAAACGCCGCTTTGAAAGAAGACTTGAAGCAGAAATCACCGTTATTGATTGTCATGCACCAACACCAGAAAAAGCCGCTTCATGCCTAGAAAATATTCGGGAAATTTATGACAAGAAAATTATTGCTGTGTATGAGCCAAATATTGGTGGAAGACAGAAGAGTTCGGCTAGAATGTATGATCAGGCATTCAAAAATGCAGATATTGTGGTGATTCCAAGATTGACCAGGCTAAAGGTTTCCAGTGATCAAGGTTCTAACATAGAAGAAAATCTGAACGTATTACCCATGGAAGGTCAAGAATTGGCCACAACCATCCAAAAAACACATAAAAATGTGCACTTTATTGATGATGACAAGAAATTAGTTTATTTCTTGAAAACCGAGAGTAAACAAGGGGACGTGATAGTCTTCCTAGGATCTCACGGTTTTCGAGGTATGATTGAGGAAACGACTACTTCCCTTCATCCACAATCTCTGTCTTGACTGTACCGTCGCTAGCAATATTCTTGACCAATAAGGTCATGCCACAATGGTTGCATTCAATGACCATACCAACCGTAATATTTGGATAACGTGACAAGTCGATAGTATTTTTACACTCTGGACACACACATAACATATTCATAGTTTTTAGATTTTGATGAAACAAAGAAAATAAATTATAAAGACAAAAACACAGCTACAGCCAAATTTGGGCTGTTCTTTCAATAGTACCTGAAATACGATAGGATGACAACGTATGACTCCCATAGAAAACCATCCGAAACTAGCTTCTGCCATAGGTCTATCTGACCTTTATTTTAAGCGTGAAGACATGCATCCTTATGGCTCACACAAGGGGCGATCAATACCAGTTATGATTGACCACTACTTTGCAAATGGGGACCGGGGTTTCGCCATTTCTTCATCGGGAAATGCGGCATTGGCAGCAGCACTTCATATTCAAAATCCAAAATCTAACCTAGTAGGATCCAAATTAGACATTTTCGTTGGCAATCACGTATCTATAGATAAACTCAAAAAGATTCGGGATATTGCAGACAAAAGTGGTGGTGCTATTAGAGTACTTGTAAAAGAACGCCCGCTACAAGCTTTAACTCAAGTCGCACAAGAAGGTGTACGTAGTTTGCGACAGTCAACAGATGATGAAGCGTTGGTTGGATATGATTCCCTGGCTAAAGAAATTTTGACACAAGTGACGCAGGCCAAAGGTTCTACGTCAAAAAGTTCTGGTGCTAAGAATATAGCGCGGGGTATATCGGAATCATCTGCGTCAAAAATCAGAGCGGTTTTCATGGGCACATCATCGGGCACAACGGCTCAGGCACTCGCGCAATATTTCCTAAGGAATAAATCAAAAATCCAAATGCATATAGTACAAACCTCATCATGTCATCCACTAGCAGATACATTTGAGACTTATGATGGACCAAATGAAAAATCAATTGCCGACGCTATCACAGATATCACTGGACACAGAAAATCAGCTCTCGTTCCTCTGATAGAAAAAACTGGCGGTCGGGCTTGGGTTGCCACGAACGAGGACATTGCGACAGCACAAGAGCTGGTGAATATTAACGCAAATTTAGAAATATCAACAAATAGTGCCCTTTCTGTTGTAGGTGCAATGAAAGCAGCTTATGTGGGACACAAAATTGACGGTACAGTGGTATGTATTATGGGAGGTGAATAGTAATTATAATCCACGTACCGCCCTAACAAACCTTTCTCCGCGCTCGACTCTCGACCCATCAACACCTCCAGCAGCAAACCCTGGACTGAACAATACTCGATCACCCTTTTCTGCATGTTCAAAAGCTGTCAAAACAGCTTCCTCTATAGTTGGCTTAGAATAAACTTTCAGGTCTTTTATTTCACGAAGTGACAGGCGTTGGCGCATTGTACCACTACCGGGAATATCTACAACCGCACGAACGTGCTCGGGTAGTTCTGCAAATAACATTCTATATTCATGACCAACATCCGCACCTCCAAATATCAAGACTACGTTTTTGCCAGTAGATAGTGCACAGACACCTGCTAGCGTAGCCTCGGGAGTCATAGACATTGTGTCATTATAAAATTCAACGCCTCGAACTTTTTTCACAAACTCCAA
>JBDKJM010000021.1:0-2988 GCA_039796555.1 Candidatus Parcubacteria bacterium
GTTACTTTGTGGAGGCATCATGCTCACTTAGCGCATCAAGACAAAGAATTGCCTAGGGATATTACAGCTCAATTAGAAGAATTGAAGCAATATCGTGCCAAATACGGTCTGAAGGCTTTGGCTTTGGTTCTTTTATTGGTGAACGTATTGTTTGGTAGTAAAGTGTATGCTCAAACCAAACAAATAGCTCCACCACTTATAACAAATCTTTCCAAAAACATTTCCAATGAGGAAATTTTCTATGTAGGTGGTAAAACTGATTTTACCAATTCTCAAGTTGTAATTTATTTGCAAAATTTAGGCACTGGAGAGACTTTCAGTCAGTACACCGAATCGGACAACAAAGCCGAATGGTTCTATAGGCATACAAGCTTCTTGTCTCCAGGAAATTATCTACTTTGGGTACAAGGCAAAGTAGGTGAAGAACTATCTCCCCCTGGACCTCAAATGACCATGGTGGTCAATAGAACTGCTGTGTCCTTCGGTGGCGGAAGATTGAGTTATGAAACTATATACTTATTCACAATAATTTTGCTTTTGATGTGTATCGCAGGATTGAGTGTTTTAATTACTTATCATTACTATCATGGAAAAAAGAAACACAAAGCTCTCAAGAAAGATATAGACGCAGCCGCAGAGTCCATCAGAAGAGGTTTTGCAGTCTTGAAGCGAGACATAGAAGCCGAACTTGATGTGATACATAGGATAAAATTGAGTGCCGTACTGTCCGCAGAGGAAAAACAAAAAGAAAGCCAGCTCATGTCGGATCTGGAAGTTATCCAAAAACGCATCGGTCAAGAAATTTGGGAAATTAATAAAGAAGCTTAAATCAAAAAAATGTTTCAAAATTTTTTACTTAAAAAGATGTTAAGGACGCAAGGAGTTCCTGAAGCACAAATAGAAATGTTTATAAAAATGATGGAGAAAAATCCAGAGCTTTTTAAAAATATTGCCAACGAAATAAAATCTAAGATAGACGCGGGGAAAGATCAACAAACTGCTGCGCTGGAGGTGATGACCAAATACCAAGACGAACTCAAGAAATTGGCGTAGTTTTGAATATTTTGATATATTCTTTATTATGTCCCTCAAGATCGGCATGGTCTGAACGCTATACGACATGAACAAACAGACTACTCTGCCAAATTGATACCTTTCTCGTTCGTAATAAAACTACCTGCCCCTCGCTATGAGAGGCAGATTGTGAAGCGCAATATGTTGGGGCAGATAGTCCACTCTCGACCCCCTGAGCCACGCTAGGGTTTCTCACGGACCAATCGTAGTAAGTCTTCTTCACGCTCATACGCCCTCAAACGGCCTGTGAGGATGCCGAGCCGGTAAGATATGCCATCTGTCATAAGTCGCCAGTTAGTCTCTTCTAACGCCTTTTTTATAAGCTTCTGGAGGGTGTAGCTACTATCCCTGTCTGTTCGGCCAGGCTTACTGTCGTGGACCGTGAATGGCAAAAACAGATCTCTGCCCATATCGGGAGTGCCGAATTGTAGCTTGATATATCCGGCTGGCTCTACGACTGGTACAAGGACTTTCTCGAGATCAATTACAGTGAGTTTCTGTATCTTTTTGACAGCCTCATAATCCTCTTTGTGTTTTTCTTTTTCCTTCCATTCATCAACTATCTTGGCCATACCCTCTAATTGCCATTTTTCTTCCCGTGGTTTCTTTACTGTTTCCTCGGTAAGACAGAAGCGAGCCCTGTCTTTCTCGTAATCGGGATCGGGTTCAGCTGGTTTAGGACGCAGATCAAGCTCGTCAGTATCAACGTTGCCACAACTCTTGCATGTGATAGTGGTAACGACTTTTTCATCCTCTACACGTTCGTGCCTCTCGGTTACTGGCTCCTGGCACTTTGAGCATAAGCGAGTTTTCGATTTGAATTCCTCACCATCATTAAAAAACGCCCGACGTGGCATACAACCCTTTGGGCAATTAAAGAAAAATAGTACTCGTTCCTTGTCATCAAAGTCGTAAGAAGTTTTTTCATTGGTCGTGAGCAATGAAAAGCAGGTTAAACACCTAACATCTTGTGGAGGTCGTGCAGATTCGAGCAGATCATCTCTGCGTTGGTCTCTGTCCATCCATTCTTGTATGGTCGATTCTTTCTTGTCATACCAATCGAGTGTGGTAAAGAGCAGATCGTAGTGTAGAGATATTTCTGTTACTGCTTTATGAAAATTAGCCGATGGTGCTTTAGCGGCTAGTTCTTCAGATGGTTTGTAATTCTTATGAAAATTTTCTCGCCATCGGCAATCGTTTACCGTGATTCGGTCATAGCGGTCTATGTAATCTTGTTTTGGTCGAAGATGCTTCATGGTCTAACTTTTTCATAGTTTGCTTTCAATTTTTTGGAGTATGTTCAGATACTGCTTGGCGTAGTAGTACCGGCAAGCCTCTCGTTCTAAGCCCATTCCGCTACCGCCATAAATGGCCATTGAGTCTAACTCGCAGATGCCATCAAAGTAGGCATCTCGAGCTTTTTGTGCTGACCGGACTTGTGCCGGTAGGTCTTTATAAAACTCCGCAAACTGGTCGGGGTTCTTTTGCTTTGCTTCAATAAGTTTCTGTGCCAGTGCATCTGCTTGATCAATCACAGAATGAGAAAGTTTATAGATACAGACATATTGGTCTGGAACGGACTCGCTAGGAGAACACGTATTAGGCTCATTGATATCTCCATACACAGTATGCAAATAGGGAGTGGCTTCAGCGAATAACGGGCCGTCGATTGTCGGCACTGGTGATGGCTGGTGCGTGTACCGACCAAGATAAAAGAACCCTCCGGATAGAATTACTAATATAAAAATGTAGATAATTTTATTCCAAGCCATTTTGTCTTAAGCAAGCATCATAGTTTTGTCCGTACGAAACGTTATTTTGAAAGCACTTCTTTTTTATATTCTCGACACGAACACTGAACCAGTAGAAACAAAACACAGCTATACCTAAAACAATGGCGATCAACACCCATTT
>JBDKJM010000022.1:0-5273 GCA_039796555.1 Candidatus Parcubacteria bacterium
CAAGCTTCAAGGACTATCTAGGAGAAAACAGAAAAGTAGGTTCCATACTTATTGATAAAATTGACTCAGGATAGACCTGCGTCACCCTTCCTCTTCAACTCAATCCCATTCGCCACAATAATAGATTCGTACTCATCCCTCTCAATGGTCTCATTTTCCACCAGCCTCTGTGCGATGATTTCAAAAACTTTTTTATGCTTCTCTAGTGTTTTCTCCGCCAAAACGCGTGCCTCGGTCATGATGCGAGTAACTTCAGCATCAATGTCGGCCGCTACTTTGTCTGAATAATCACGATCACTGACTCCTTGGCCGAACAGAACTCTTCCGGCTGGACTTTCCAGTGCCACTGGCCCAATCTTTTCTGACATACCGTACTGTGTGACCATGGCTCGCGCCAAAGCTGTTGCAACTTGTAAATCATTTGATGCGCCAGTGGTGAAGTCATCATAAATCATGCGTTCCGCCACATAACCACCTAGCGAAACTGCAATATCATCCAGAAACTCTTTGCGTGACTGGAGTTTGCGATCTTCCAATGGCAACTTCAGAGTGTAACCAGCCGCACGTCCTCGAGAAATGATAGAAATCTTGTGAACAGGATCAGCGTAAGGCAGAACTGAAGCCACGATGGCGTGACCGGCTTCATGATACGCGGTAATTTCTTTTTCTTGGGTAGAAAGAATGTGACTACGTCGTTCCGGACCAAGCATAACTTTTTCAATAGATCGAATCAGATCAAACTGACCAATCTTGGTACGATCTTCCCTTGCCGCCAGAATGGCCGCCTCATTCATCAGAGATGCAAGATCAGCACCGGAAAAACCGGGTGTACGTTCTGCCACAATACCTAGATTCACATCTTCAGCAAGCTGTTTCTTTGTGGCATGAATCTTCAAAATATCCTCACGATCACCACGATCTGGAAGATCTATAACAACGCGTCTATCAAATCGGCCTGGGCGTAACAGTGCTGGATCGAGAACATCTGGACGGTTGGTAGCGGCCATAACTATAACTTTTTCATTTGGTTCAAAACCATCCATTTCAACAAGAATCTGATTCAATGTTTGCTCACGTTCATCGTTACCACCACCCATACCTGAACCACGCGCACGTCCGACTGCATCAATTTCATCAACAAACACGATGGCTGGTGCCGCTTCCTTGGCCATTTTGAAAAGATCACGCACACGAGATGCACCAACTCCCACGAACATTTCCACAAATTCTGAACCAGAGATAGCAAAGAAGGCAACATTGGCTTCGCCGGCAACAGCTCGTGCAAGAAGAGTTTTTCCTGTACCTGGTGCTCCCATAAGAAGAACTCCTTTCGGTATTTCAGCACCTATTTCAATGAATTTTTTCGGATTCTTCAAAAAATCCACGATTTCAAGCAATTCCTGCTTGGCCTCCTTCGCTCCTGCTATATCTTTGAAAGTGACTTTCTGTTTTTTGTCATCAGGCATTGTGATGCGCGCCTTGGACTGTCCAAATGAAAGCGCCTGCATGCCAGCACCTTTGACCTGTCTTGATAGAAGCCAGATAAAAAATACCAAAAATAGAAGTGGTCCTAGAAATGGTGCCAGTTGTCCAATCCAGTACCATAGACCGCTCGGCTCACTCACTGTTATAGTAGTGGTTGCCAACTTAGCCGCTGAAACACCAAGTCTTGAAAGTGATTCAGTAAAAGACGCGTCCGCTTCTTTTTGAGTGGATTTCAGTGTCTTGTCTGTATATATTGCAGTAACTTCATCTCCATGAATACTTAGTGACGTTACATTTCCCTTTTCTACATCTGTTGCAAGGGCGGAAAGTGGAATGCGCTTGACCGGTTCTCCAGTTATAGAAAATTGAGAGTATATCCCAGTGATAAGTAGGAACGTCAAAATAACAATCAGAATGACGTTGATGAAATTAAGTTTTTTGGGCAGACGACCCTTACCTCCTTTGCTTTCTTGGGGGTTAACCGGAATATTTGTAGGCATGAAGTGATTATACAGAAAAGCAGGAGAAAGGAAAGAAAAAAGCCGCCGTCAGAGACAGGTGGCTAACGAAGAACACGGCAAATTATTTTGGCAGTTTTTGACGTGCTGACTTGGGCACGAACATTGAGACGAAAGGTGTCGTACCTGAGTGGGATTTGGTTAGAACAACCTCCAGACCATCTTTCCCGCGTCTCACTGTCACTTCAGGTGCCTTCAGTTCGTGAAGCATGGCTATTTGAGGTCCTGAGGGCAACCGAAAACTTCCTGTGTGCTTCTTGATACGAGTGGCCAGATCCGAGACAATCTCCGGGATGAGTCCAACCTTTTCAAAGAGGCTCTCGTCACGAGTGAACTGACCGCGATTGGTGATGTGCCTCCAGACATAGTTGTTTAGCCAGAAAAATTTGTTCTCTCCTGACTTGATCAGACAGACATGACCTTCTTCGCAGATGTCGAAAACGTACCAGTCGAAGTGACGGCCAAGGGCTTCCTTGATGAGGGGCGCAACACGTAGCCCCCATCCTGATTTCTCCTTTGTGGTCAAAGCTGATTCGATCATTTGATACCGTCTGTGTGTTTCTTTTCCACAGCGGCAGGATGAGTCGTCGGACAAGAGATGCCTACATCTCCGCTCGCGTTTTTTGTGCTTAATATGCATTGCCCGCCAAATGAACGCGGCGCAGGTGAAAATGGGCAGGCCACAGATTACGAATCCTAGTAGTTTCATCTTTTCGTCTTGTTGAATTGTTTGAGGTTGGAGCTAAAATTATTCTAAAGTGTTTCTAACACCAAGAAAATCTTAGTGCAGTATGCAGTGTTTGTGAGGAAAAGTCAATGGTTTTGAGGGACAAATAGATCCCTTTAATGTAAGTAATCATGTGGTTCTTCTTATAAGTGAAACGCATCAAGTGATTACGACTTTAGATAAATAAAAAAGCCCCACAAGAAACAATGCTTCGAGCAGAGCGTGCTGCTTGACGAGAAATGTAGGTTACTGCTATTCAATTCCCCCACTTTCCTGCACAATTGAAATGCCTTTTGCCTCCCCGACCCACCCATCCAACAAAGTGAGGGTAGTGGCGTAAACCGAAGGCACAAATTCAACTGGAACACCGCTAAAAAGTAGACGTCGGGGATACAGCTCAGGACAAGTGATTTTGATGGGTTTAGTAAAATGACTCTTCAATTTCTCCACCATTCTCATTGGGACCAAAGAGTCGTAACGATCAAAGGCAAAAGCCATTTGAAAAGTTACAGGGGCAGGTTTGTTTTCCATAAGAACTCCTTCCAATTAATTTACGCTTATGTGCTCAATTTTGAGCTTGTTTGAGTGAAGCGATACGCCCTTTTATAGCTGCTAAATGCATATTGATACTATAAATTATGTTTGTCAATATCCGGTGGACATAGATGGAAAAACATCGAACACCATAAAAACCTTCATTTTTGAGTGGTATCAATTCTTAAATCACCGTAATAACGGGCAATTAACGGTGAAATTGTAGGAAAGAATTATTTTTAAGTACCACAATTCTTATATAGAATTGTTTGTATTCTTCATTATACTGGCGCGAAAATTTTTTAAACAACTAAATCAGTATTTTAGCAAGGTCCACTCTCAAAATTAGGATAAGGGAGTAAAGTGGTTTATTCTTATAATAATTATGAAAATTCGCTACATAGCACTACTCGCTGTTTTGTCTTCAGCTTTATTTTTGAACACAAGTATCTCTCATGCCCAAACAACTAAAACGGAGAGGTTGTTTTATTTCACTGACACTCCTTCTGCGAGGGCAAGTCTTGCTAAAAATATAGATAAAATAGATATATTCGCGCCACAGACTTATAGTATCAATAAATCTCTCATACCCTATGGTAGATTAAATAAAGAAGTCAAAAATATCATTGGCAATCATAAAATAAAAGTAATGCCTCTAATTACTAATGATGGATTTCGACAGGATATTATTCATAATCTCCTAGCCTCAAGTACTGCACAAGAACGAGTCATCAATTTTATGATCAAAGAGGCAAAAAATAATAACTATTACGGTTGGCAATTTGACCTAGAACATATATCAAGTACCGACCGAGATTTATTTACTCAATTTATTAAAAAAACTAATGATGTTTTCCAGAAAAATGATTTAGCTTTAAGTATAGCGGTAGTTGTAAAAGTAGATGAGTCTACTACCTCTGATTGGTATAAAAATTGGTCAGGTGTGTTTGATTACAAAGCAATTTCTCAAAATTCGGATTTTATCAGTATCATGACCTACGATGACCCTGATTCAAAAGGTCCCACCGCCTCAATACCTTATGTCATAAAAACATTAGAGTACATTTTAGAAGATGGAATAGAGCCTCAAAAGATTTCTCTAGGTATACCTGCTTATTATTGGAGTTGGGCCACATATCCAAAACTCAAGCGCATACGTTCGGGTTCATACAGTCGTTTGCTCACAATAAAAGCTCGAACTAATTACAAAGAAAATTTTAGTGAAGAATTAGGGGTACCCTGGATTTCCTTCAAGGAATATGGCGTCACATATGAAGTTTGGTATGAAAATCAAAAAAGCTTTAATCTAAAAACTGATTTAATCAATAAATACGGACTTCGAGGTTTTTCTATGTGGGTGATGGGCATGGAAGACCCATCTATCTGGAAAAGTTTGTAATTAATTACTCTTAAAAGCCTTATAAAATTCCACCCGAGGTCGAGAAACTGGTTCAGGCAGTCTTTGACCGTGTTTGGAAGGGAGAAGTATCCTTACACAACAAAATGATGGCTAAAGCCTCCTAAACGAAGAAAGAATTGGAGGAAAAATCTAATCAACTGACAGACCTCATAATCAATTCCAAGTCAGATGCATTGAGACAGGCCTACGAGGCACAGCTTGAAAAGAATTTCGACGAAATCGAGAAACTTGGCTTTGATTCCGTCGCAGCACTTGATGACACTACTTCTTATCGAACCGCACTAGAAAAAGTTACAGGATTATTAAAAAGTCCTTACATTACATGGCAAAAACTCGACACTGCCGAACAGTAGCGCCTCTTTTTCTTCATTTTTGACGGTAAATTGGCTTACAACCAAAAAACTGGCTATCGAACAGACAAAGTACAAAGCTATACAAGACTATTTGAGCAATTTTGTACTCAAGATGGTGGAGATGGGCGGAATCGAACCGCCGTGCAACTGATATGTATCGAACGATTCTACGGCGGTAGAAAGCTTTTGATCTGGTGACTAGGCTATAAAGCAAACAAAACACCAAGTCACGATCT
>JBDKJM010000023.1:0-4985 GCA_039796555.1 Candidatus Parcubacteria bacterium
CGAAGCAAAACTATGAAAAGTGTGGATTCTGACGTCATGCGCTCTATTTCCAATAATCTGCTGTAACTTACTGCGCATGGCTCTAACACCGGCATCTGTATAAGTAATAGCTAAAATGCCATTTGCCGGAGTATCTGTTCGTTTCAAAATATTCGCTATTCTAAGAGTCAAAATAGTTGTTTTACCAGTTCCAGGGCCAGCAATAACCATGACAGGTCCTTCGATGCTGTCTACTGCATCACATTGTGATTTATTAAGGTTTTTGTACAGTCTGTCGAATGTGTTCATAAGTCAGCTAGATATTTTGTAGCCTTATGGTAGCATGTCAAGAAACAAGCACAAATATCAAATCGTGCGTGAGGATACTTTTTGCAAACTTTAACAACTAATAGTTCTTCAACCTATTAATTTTTTCATGTTGCCTGATCTTCTCATGCGCCTTGGCCTCAATCTGACGAATACGCTCGCGGGTCACGCCGAATTCCTTTCCAACTTCTTCAAGAGTATGGGTAATTCCATCCATAAGACCATGGCGCATTTCCAAAATCTTGCGCTCTTTTTCTGAAAGATCGTTCAATATCAGATTCACCTGATCACGCAAAATGCGTCGTGAAGATTCCTGATCTGGCGATAAAATTTTGTCGTCTGGAATAAAATCTTGCAAAGTTGACTTACCATCATCACTATCATCACCCACCGGACTTTCGAGAGAAAAAACGTCCTGCTCTATTTTTTCAATCTGATAAATTTTGTCCACATGCATGCCCATTTCTGTAGCAATCTCATCTGGTAGAGGTTCACGGCCAAGATCATGAGAAAGGCGTCTGACAACCTGCTTATACTTGGCTATAGTCTCAACCATGTGCACTGGAACACGGATGGTGCGGGACTGATCGGCTAGTGCACGAGTAATGGCTTGTCTGATCCACCATGTGGCATAGGTGGAAAATTTATAACCCTTTGTCCAGTCAAATTTATCGACGGCACGGAAAAGTCCAAGATTTCCCTCCTGTATAAGATCAAGCAAAGTCAGATCAGGACTGCGACCAACGTATTTTTTGGCAATGGAAACCACTAGACGCAAGTTGGCTTTTGCTAGGAGGTTCTTGGCCTCATTGTCGCCATTTTGTATGCGCTTGGCTAGATCTTTTTCATCAGAAGCTGTAATCAATGGATATTGACCGATTTCCTTCAAATACATCTGTATGGAATCGTATGCCGAATCAGTACCAGTACGAGAATAGTGCGTAGTAGCTTTCTTTGGGTTCAAGTCTTCAACTTCTAGCAAACCCCCTCCTTCCAATACGTCAACATTTGCCGCTGTGAACTTACTATAAAGTTCATCGAGAAAAAATATGTCATTTTCAATCTGTGGAAATTCTTTCAAAATCTCATCATAAGTTACGAAGCCTCGATCGCGGCCACGAGCTACGAGTTTTGTGGCGCGTACTTCAAAATCTTTTGCCTTATCGAGCTTGGAAAGTGGTTTTTCTGGCTTGGTTGAAGTTTTTTGACCACGTCCAAAAGCTCCGTTGATAGGCTTGCCCGATGATTTGGCGCTATTATTTTTGACGCGAAAGGCCACACGCTTGGCTCTACGCTTGTTGCCACGCGCTACTTTGGAAGCTCTTTTTTTGTTTTTTCGCATTTGGTGAGAGATTTAGAAATAGTTGATAGTTTCTAGATAACTAGATGATTGTAAGGGATTTGAATAATGTACGCAAGGATTGACTGACTACCATTTATTGTGGGATTTTGTTTTTTTAATTTCTCCTTTTCTTCCCCACTTCCGCCTTTCTCATAGAAAGCACTTGGCATTTTTTTGCCAATTCTGTCACTTTATCTTGATCGTTAGCTTTTTCGGCCAATTTCAGCTCATTCATAGAAGCGATGAGTTCTTGACTTATAACATCCTCTTCAAAATTCATTATTAATTCCTTCATATGACGATCCCATTCCTTCTCATCGCCTCCAAAGAATGCCTCTGCTTCAAAACTCATATCGCCCAGGAGTGGCGTTGCTTGCTTAATTCGGCTGTCATATGTATCCCCAGAAATTTTTTTTATTAGTTGACGATATTCCTTGGCAGTGGGTAACGATGACTTTTCAATGAGTGTAAGTAGCCCAAACATTCTGCGTTCAATAAGGTCAAGGTGGCTTGCTTTGTCAGCGCTGTCACTACTACGAAAACTTGAACCCATCATATTATTACTTGTTCCTGTCTCTGAATTACCAGCTTGAATGTTTGGTTTTATAGTAGAGTCAAATTTAACATTTTTCAAATCTTCCCAAACTGCGTCCTCCGAAATTTTGGATTTTTCAGCAATCATTTTCACAAAATGCGCCTGATCCATGCGACTTTCCATCCTAGCCAGAAATGGGAAAACTCTTTCGCGTAGAGCTCTTGGAAGCTTTCGATCATCTGTAACATCACGTAGGACGTTGCCAAGCTCAAATTCTATTATTGGTTTGGCTTTGCGTAATGTTTCCTTCCAATCTTCTGGATTATTCAAAACCAAGTCTGCTGGATCCTTTCCACCGACCAGATCAGCGATTTTCACATCCATTCCCATAGATAACGCAATGCCTGCGGCACGCAACGCGGCCTTTCTACCAGCAGAGTCAGAATCAAAAGCAATTATGATATTCGATGAAAGCCTGCGAACAAGACCAAGATTACTAATAGCTCCAGACTCACTAAATGATTCGTCAGTCAAGGCTGTACCAGAAGAAGCCACTGTATTTTTTATTCCTGCCTGATGTGACATGACCAGATCCATTTGACCTTCAACTAATATAGAGTAACCCATTCTCCTTATATCACTTTTCGCTTTATCAAGACCATAAAGTACAAGTGATTTGTCATACAATGGTGTGTCTGGACTGTTCAAATATTTGGCAGATTTACCATCATCTTTTAAAATTCTACCCGAAAATGCGATGACGCGACCACTTGAGTCGTTTATAGGAAAAATTATTCGACCACGAAAACGGTCGTAGTAAGAGGAGCTTGTAGAGAGATCAGAAGCGGAGCTGTTCGCTAATTTTTTTTGCCCATCCCCCATTCCATAGCTGTCGCCTCCTGAATCTTTCTTTTTTATCAAACCCGCTTTTTCTAACAAGGCATCGCTGTATCCTTTTTTTCTAAGAAATGTGTGCAAATTACTCCATCCATCTGGTGCCAAACCAATACGAAACTCTGTTCTAATTTTTTCTGTCATGCCGCGTTTTATCAAATAGCCAAGCGCACCCTTTGATTCTGTTGATTTGTCCAATAACCTTGTCTCGAAAAATTGGGCGGCCGCTTCCATAACATGGAAAAGTTTTTCACGTTCTCCATCAGCCTTGTTATCGAATGTCAGTTGTACGCCAGCACGTTCAGCCAAAACTTTGAGTGCCCCTCGAAAATCCAGTCCTTCAAACTGTTCTACGAAAGTGAAAATATCACCCTTGGCATTACAACCAAAACAATAGTAACCACCGCGATCTGGTGATACAAAAAACGATGGTGATTTCTCATTATGAAATGGGCACTTGGCTTTGAAGGAAGATCCCGATTTTTCCAACTTCAAATACTGACCGATAACTTCATTTATAGGCAAGCGCTCCTTGATCTGTTCTACAGAGGTTCTGTTCATGAAGGTATTATAGCGCTACGACGATATATACTCAGCACTTTTACAATGGCCATTATAATACGTTGTGCCAAGGACCAGGATCGAACTGGTGACCCTTCCCTCTTCAGGGGAATGCTCTACCAACTGAGCTACCTTGGCATACCTACTTCAACAAGTCCCGAATCGACCCCGCTGCATTTTGTGCACTATTAACATCGCCTTGTAAGCCTTGCAGACTGTTTTGCAAGCTACTGTAAGTGCCGAGCATCGAACTAAGGTAAGGTTGGATAAAATAATATGCCCCAAAACTCAAAGCCAAAATAAGTACCCAATACAGAACACGCATGATTGTACCAAAACGATTGGAGCGCCGAATGGAACGCAATATTTCATTGTTTTCCTCGACAAGTTTGTGTGTCCTTTCGAGTAAAGAACGCTCTTCTGGGGTCATGGCAGGATTGTATCACAGAAGTGAGTTTGGGTAAAATTAACATTTTTGAAAAAAGTACCGAACAGAAGAAGTGGATCTCATTGGCGATATGCTAATAATAGTGTAAAGTTTATTACAAAAAGAACTCTTCATTCTTTAATAATCAACCGCCCCCGTAGTTCAATGGATAGAACAGTTCCGTCCTAAGGAATAGATGTCAGTTCGATTCTGGCCGGGGGCACCAATTGTGTTGGATTTGTTAAATATTGCTCGTAGATTCAAACGGAAGGTACAATAAATATAACTTTGAAATATTTATTCCGCTTCATCTTCGGAGATATTAGAATCTTCTTGTCCTTTTGGGCTTGCAGTTTCCTTGCCTGATTTCTCAAACTCCTTCAAAGCATTGGTAATGGGATCAAACCTGCCTTCTAAAATACCCGGCAGGTTGTGCCATGACTCCTTGATGCGATGATCTGTCACACGATCTTGTGGAAAATTATACGTACGAATCTTCTCCGAACGACTACCCGTGCCGATCTGTCCTTTTCTGTCAGCAGAAAACTTCTTGGCATCTTCCTCTTCTTTCATAGCTTCAAGTTTGGCAGTGAGAATTTGCAAGGCCAGTTCCCTGTTTGCACCCTGACTACGTTCTGCCGTAGAACGAACATCTATACCTGTCGGCTTATGAATCAACCTGACAGCTGACTCAACTTTGTTAACATTTTGCCCACCCTTGCCGCCAGCGCGCGAAAACTCCATTTCCAGATCAGCTGGATTGATCACGAATTTGGACTTCTTGCGAATAGGCATGATGGCCACGGATGCTGTCGATGTGTGGACTCTGCCCATTTTTTCTGTCTCTGGCACTCTCTGAACACGATGTACGCCAGTTTCAAAGCGTAGTGTATCGAAAGCATCCTTGCCTTTTATTTCCA
>JBDKJM010000024.1:0-13938 GCA_039796555.1 Candidatus Parcubacteria bacterium
TAATAGCAGGCAAATCTAGATATGCTGTTGAGACAGTATTGAATCCATCATTGTAGGCTTTTGAAAGATTGTTAAGAGAATTTGTCACATCACCCTCCTTGGCTGGTTTGACCAATTTTGCGTAAGCAATGCGTGCACTCTCCAGACTGATAGCGGCATCATGAGAATCTATGGTTGCGAGCAGGTCTCCTTTACTGACATACTGACCTACACTTACATTTATGGATTGAATTTTGCCAGAAACTTCACTGGTTACATCTAACTGATTTTCTGCAGAAACTTGACCACTGCCTGTTACTGTTTGTGTGATCGTTCCAATTCTGGCAGTCGCTAGAACATATTGAGGCGTGACATTGGCTGATTTGATTTTGCCGTAAACTGTATATATCAGTAAAATAACTATGACAAAAATGACCACACTGGCAATTTTGTGAGCTAGTATCCAGCGACGAACCCGCTTTAAAAATGTAGTTTTTTCGTGTTTTTGCATAGGTTATATATTATATCAAAACAAGGGAAATTGCATGTTATAATAAACGCATGGCTTTCTTCATTATTTCATTTTTGGCTGGGGTGCTAACCATCTTAGCGCCATGCATTTTGCCACTCTTGCCGGTTATACTTGCAGGTTCTGTAACAGAAACCAAAAACCGTCGCCGACCGTTTATTATCATCGGGTCATTGTCCGTTTCAGTATTTATCTTTACGCTACTTCTCAAGGGCACAACGGCACTGATTACAGTTTCGCCAACTTTTTGGTCATATGTATCAGCTATTATTTTACTCGCTTTTGGCCTGACACTCTTGTTCCCAGAAACTTGGGCCAAGATCGTACTCAAAATTCCTGGTCATAATAAACCTGACAAGTGGATATCTAAAGGATATGGAGAGAAGCAATCTTTCTGGACTGATGTTATTATTGGTGCGGCCTTGGGGCCAGTTTTTACCACATGCAGTCCAACATTTTTCGTTATTCTTGCTACTGTCCTGCCGCAAAGTCTATCTGTTGGGCTGATTGATTTGGCAGCCTACATTATTGGTCTGGCCCTGTCACTTTTGCTGGTTGCCTGGATTGGTCAGAAGTTAGTGGACAAACTAGAGTGGGCCACAAATCCATATGGTTGGTTCAAAAAAGTTTTGGGCATTCTTTTCATTGTGATTGCCGTTTCTATAGCTGTCGGTTTTGACAAAAAAGTTGAGGCTGACATTCTCCGTTCTGGTTTCTTCGATGTTACAAGGGTTGAACAGACGATTAAACAGTACTTTGAAGGTTTTGGTAGGGAAAATTCAACTACAAATACATCCGATAATTCTGTTATTGGCACGAGCACAAATTCAATGGCAACAAGTAAACCTAAGAGTCAAACACTAAAACCAGTGCTAAGCAGAGCAGATATTCCTAGAAACCCTTATACTGAAATTGTTAATATTGCTGGTTACATCAATTCTAACCCATTCAAATTGGCAGACCTGGTTGGCAAGAAAGTTATCTTGATAGATTTTATAGACTACACATGTATCAACTGTCAGCGTACGTTTCCATATTTGAATGACTGGTATAGTAAATATAAGGATCAAGGTTTCGAAATAGTGGCCATACATACACCAGAGTTTTCATTTGAAAAAGATATCGAAAATGTGCGAAATGGTATAAACAAGTTTGGCTTGAAATTCCCAATAGTTTTGGACAATGATTATTCCACATGGAACGCATATCGCAATCAATACTGGCCACACAAATATCTGATAGATATTCATGGCAATGTAGTCTATGACCATATTGGTGAGGGCGCTTATGAGGAAACAGAACAAAAAATTGTCGATGAACTCAATGTTCGTAAAATGTTTTTGAACGAAGAGGGTGTTGTAGATATGGGTGGAAGTACTGTGAAGCCATTGGCCATTCAAACACAAAGTTCGGAAACATACTTTGGTGCTTTCAGAAATCAGAATTTTGGTAACGGTCAGGCATTTACCACTGGAGAGGGTAACTTTACTATTCCGAATAATCTACAGTCCAACGCATATTACCTTGGGGGAGATTGGAAAATCGACAAAGAATATGCCGAAAATCAATCAGCCATGGCTAAACTATCATACATTTTCACTGCATCAAACATGTATGTTGTTGCACAAACGTCTAGCGATTTGCCTGCCAGCTCTATTGTTGAAGCCGAGGTGCTGATAGATGGTAAGCGAATTTCAGCTGAACAAAGCGGGACTGATGTTGTTGGTGGAACGCTTAAGATTAAAGATTCAAGACTTTATCATTTATTCAAAAGTAACTCGGCAGAGAAACATCGCATAGATATCATTTTCTCAAAGCCAAAAGTTAGGGTCTTCACGTTTACTTTTGGGTAGGGTTCTACAAATGAGGCCAAATATTAAGGGTGCGATGATTTTTTTGCCCAAAATAATTTTCGTTCAATAATTTTTACTGGAACTTTAACACGTTTAATGATACACTTGTTTACACTATGGCAAAAAGAGCATCAGTTCAAAAGAAAGCTTCTCGTTCACGCAAAACCAAGAAGCGCATTATGGCGAAATATGCGAAATTGGCGGCCAAGAAAAGTTGATTACCACTCGGCGATTTTCATTCCTACATAAATACCCAGGAGTCCTCCAATAGTACTCCCGACTATTCCTGTAATCGAGAAAGCCCCTGCGCCCCACAGAGTTGGTATCCATCCTCCTATGGTTCCGCCCACTAGAACACCTATCCAAATGAGGTGTCTTGTATCCATTGATGTATATTATACAATGCTAGTGCAACCACATCCACTGGCACAATACTAGAAAATCCTATGTCAAATAATACAAAAAATTCAGATCAGACGAAGCTACAAGTAGCCGTTTTTGCTAACGGTTGTTTTTGGTGTACCGAGGCAGTTTTTAATTCTCTGAAAGGTGTACATTCTGTAGTCTCCGGTTATACTGGCGGCACGATTAAAAATCCAAACTATGAAAGAGTGAGTGATGGCAATACTGGCCACGCTGAAGCCATCAAGATTGAGTATGATCCTGCAGTTATTTCATATGATGATTTACTTGCGGTCTTTTTCAATACACATGATCCAACAACTTTGAACAGGCAGGGAAATGACGTAGGCACTCAATACCGTTCAGCTATATTTTATGCGGATGACGAGCAGAAATCCAAAGCCGAATCTTTGATAAAAGAGCTCAATCAAAATAAAGCTTATGACAAAGCAGTAGTTACAGAAGTGCAACCTCTAGGAGAGTTTTATCCTGCAGAAACATATCATCAAGGTTATTATCGTAACCACAAGGATCAACCCTATTGTCAGCTCGTCATCGCTCCTAAGTTGAAGAAATTGGAGAAGAGGTTTGCGGAGTTGTTGAAATCATAGGTTCCTGAGTGAATATGTTTGTTGGGAGTTGGTGGGGCATGATAATGAAGTAGGGGACTCTTTTCATCAGCTAATTAATAACACATTATTATGGACGAACAAGAACTCAAAAATAAACTTACGCCCGAAGAATATCATGTACTCCGAGAAAAGGGCACAGAAGCACCTTTCTCCGGAAAACTCTTACACGACAAGCGTGACGGTATGTATACATGCAAAGTTTGCGGTACAAAATTATTTGCTTCAGATGCCAAGTTTGATTCTGGTACGGGTTGGCCGTCATTTGACCAGGCGCTTCCAGGGGCAGTAAAAGAGATTGTTGACGATACTCACGGCATGCATCGCACAGAAATAGTCTGTTCGACTTGTGGCTCACACTTGGGACACGTATTCGATGACGGGCCAACCCAAACAGGCCGAAGGTACTGTTTGAATTCAGTTTGTTTGGATCTGGAGGAAAAGGGAAAATAGTAGGATTTACTTCTTTTTCCTTATTTCAATTCCCAACTCCTTCCACTGTTTCTCTGCAATCTCACTCGGCGCATCCATCATCAGATCCTTACCTTCACCAGTTTTGGCAAAAGCAATCACTTCACGTATGGAGGCGCTTTTTGTTAGAAGCGCTACCAAGCGATCTAGTCCCCAAGCTATACCACCATGAGGTGGAGTACCAGAAGCAAGTGCGCGTAACATGTGACCAAAGTTTGCTTCAATTTCTGTTTCAAGGTAACCCATAATTTCAAAGACTTTTTTAAGAGCTCCAGGTTGGTGATTGCGGATACTGCCACCGCCAATTTCAAATCCGTTTAGCACTACGTCATATTGAGTGGTGAGAATTTCACCAAGTTTTTCTTTGTTAATTAGCCAATCATGATGCTCGGGTTTGGCTGCAGAAAATGGGTTGTGTGTAAACGTCCATCCTGACCCGCTAGGCGAAGAATCTGTTTTTTCAAAAAATGGAAAATCAATAACCCAGCAAAAAGCAAGGAGATCAGGATCATTTTTTTCATCTCCTGTACGAATGTCTGGCCTGTCAGTTTTATATTTTTCCATTGCCTCTTTGTATGAGATCCTAGGGAATGGTGTAGTTTTGATTTTCTTTTCAGGGAAAAGTTTTGTGACCAATTCTATTAGCAATTTTTCATTCAGAGCCATGACGTCCTCACGATCTACGAAACTCATTTCTACGTCTAATTGTGTAAATTCCGGCTGACGATCAGAACGGGTATCTTCATCACGGAAACAGCGAGCGATTTGAAAATATTTTTCAAATCCAGAAGTCATCAGAAGCTGTTTGTACTGTTGAGGCGACTGTGGCAGAGCATAAAACTTGCCCTGCTCTAGGCGAGAGGGAACGACATAGTCGCGTGCTCCTTCAGGAGTTGATTTGGTCAAAATAGGAGTTTCAATTTCGGCAAACCCTTCTGCGTCCATAAAATCTCTAATATGTTTGATGATTTTATGACGAGTACGAATATTGTTTTGCATTCTCGGACGACGCAGATCTAGATAACGATATTTCAGTCGTGCTTCTTCACCAATTTCTGTACCGTCACTGCGCACATCTATGGCCGGTGTTTCTGCTTCATTCAAAATTTCCAGCTCTTTTAATTCCAGTTCAATATCTCCGTTCGGTTCAATTTCACCCGTTTCTTTATTTTTTGAAACCATCTTCCCTGGTCTTTTGTTGACCATGCCAGTGGCTCTGACTACCCATTCAGATCGTACTTTACTGGCCACCGTGTGAGCTTCTTTGTTGTTTGGTAATGCTACAGACTGAACTCTGCCGGTTACATCTCGGAAATCTATAAAAATTAATTTTCCATGATCACGGCGTATATCTACCCAGCCAGATATGGAAACTTCCTTGCCGATGTTGTCTTTTAGGTCACGAATATAGCTACGTTTCATGACTAAGAATATAGCATATTAGCACCAAGAAAACTATGCTAAGATGTTTCCATGAGGTCAAATAATTTCCTACTCTTGCTAGTTGTCGTTGTGGCCATCATAGCCTTTCTTTTCTATATTAATAAAAACGGCTTTGTCTGGCCAGATGCCCTAACTCTGCCGGCAGGAACTCTCTGATTTTTATTCTCAAATGTCAAACGAAATTTCACCTCTAATCAAAGAAAAAGCACCACTTATTTTGGCTGAAATAAAAAAAGCCAAGACGATCTTACTTCACTGTCATCCATCACCCGATCCCGACTCTGTTGGTTCGGCATTGGCTACGAAATTTGCCCTGGAACAACTCGGCAAGAAAGTGATGGTTATAAGAGGAGATTCAGAAATTCCACAGGCGTTTATGCATTTTCCGGGGGCCGATTCTATTCTAGAGAAAAATTTCCTAGAAATTGATTTGGCAGAATTTGATCTGTTCATTTCGCTTGATACGGCCGATTTCAAAAGAGTTTCATCTCGCGGTGAAGTAAAGTTTCCGGCAGAATTGTTTGTTATTGATATTGATCACCATCCAACTAATCCGAGTTACGGTTCAATTAACCTAGTTGAATTTTCATATCCAGCCACGTGCCAGATACTTTTCGATCTATTCACACTCTGGGGAGTTAAACTCAATACAGAAATAGCCTCCAATTTATTTATAGGCATATACACTGACACAGGTGGTTTCAAATATCTTGGTGTGACGACCAAGACTTTCGAGACAGTTACACAGTTGTCGAAATTCATACCAAATATTTCAGAACTAATTACGAGGATGGAAAACTCCAATACACCAACCATTCTTCGCTTTGAAGCTATAGCCCTCAATTCTATTCAGGTTTCTGATTCCGGAAAATTTGCTTTAGCATCTGTTTCCAGGAAAACTTTAGAAGAAAATAACATTCCAACGTCGGATATTAGAGCCAGTGAGATCTGTGCCTTCATGCTTACAGTTACAGATTGGGAAATCACGGCCTCGGCTGTGGAATTTGAGCCGAACAAAGTAAAATACAGTTTCCGTTCCAAAGATATGAAAAAGCACGATGTTTCAATTATCGCCTCAACATTTGGCGGCGGGGGACACAAAATGGCAGCCGGAGTTACCATCGAGATGCCCTTCGAAAAATCCAAAGAGGCAGTCTTGTCGAAAGTCAAAGAATTGTATAAGATTTAGAAGTTAGGAAAGTTTATAAAGTTAGGAAGTTCATAAAGTTAAAATTTTATATGCAACCAGAAAGTCAAAAAAAATTCCCGTGGGTGATAACCATTATTATTGTAATTGTTGTTCTTGCAGGTTTACATTATTGGCAGACCCGTTCCATAGATAACACAACACCTGCTACTGCTGTAGTAACCACAGAAACTCCAGCTACAAATTTACCAACTAGGAGTACCACTAACACTTCAGCAAAAAATCTTATGCATACCATCACTATTGAAACCAACAAGGGAACTATTGTATTTGAAACTTATGACGCGGACGCACCGAAGACTTCTGAAAATTTTGTGACTTTGGCCAAAAAAGGATTTTATAACAACCTTATCTTTCACCGAGTTATTTCTGGTTTCATGATTCAAGGTGGAGATCCGACTGGAACTGGCAGAGGAGGTCCTGGATACAAGTTTGCTGACGAACTCAATCCAGCAACTGACTCATACAAGACTGGCTATGTTCGTGGCACTGTGGCTATGGCCAACTCTGGACCAGACACAAATGGTAGTCAGTTTTTCATCATGCATAAGGACACACCACTGCCACATAACTATACAATTTTTGGTAAAGTCACCAAGGGTCTAGATGTGGTTGATGCCATAACGGCTACAACAGTCAATGGTGATGATAAGCCACTAACTGATGTGGTTATGAAGAAAGTTACTGTGACGGACAATTAATATTCAATATTCAAGCGTGAACAAAAAAGACGCTCAAGAGAGCGCCTCCATTTATGTCGGTTTCTATGCTTATCGATTCTGCAAGACTGACTCGATCCAAAAAATTATTAGCACCGTGAAAGGGCAGTCCTGTGGATTAACATAGGACATTTGCTGGAACCAATAGCTACAGTCACTATTGTAATATATACCAAACAAGTTTATTGCCTCCACTCTGCTTATGCCGAAATGTTCAGCAATGTTCTGTGCCAAATCCTTCCTGGCACACCATTCATTGATTTCACCTTGACCAAGCTTATGTCTTATGTGTTCGAGGGCAGACTTGTTAATCTTGCCGAATAGTCTCATGACAGCAAGCTCACATTCCCTGAACTGTTTTTCGCTGAGCTCATGGTTCCTATGGAAATGTCTGTCGAACAGGGTGTTTCCGGTGCGTCGTATTCCTCTCTCGAACCAAGGTCTCGGAATGGCGTTAGTTTTTACAGGTGCCGCTGGTTCATCCTTGATAAATTTTGTAGTGCTCATATTTACAGTGCAAAAGGTTCAAATTCCAGTCTAGTACATTTTTGGCATAAGTAAAGTCAATTCGGTCTGATTAGCCATTGAGAGAGTTTGATTAACCTTTGTCACCCAATCTAAAAAATTTGTCACCTCATATGGTTAAATGCACAATGAGGTGACACCATCAGTATTTCAAGTATAGTTGAAAATAATTTAAACTTCCCATTGCCGACTTTTCCTTGTAGACTTACTTCATGTCTGAATATTACAATCCACGACGAAGTAAAAATATCTTTGACTCCAAAAGTACAGAGCCGTTCAAAGTCAGTCGTTCCAAAATTGACTTATTTTTGAATTGCCTACTTTGTTTTTATCTAGACTGCAGACTTGGAGTGGCACGTCCGCCCGGCTTCCCATTTTCTCTGAACTCTGCTGTGGATGCACTTCTCAAAAAAGAATTTGACCTTCATCGTGCCAAGAAACGTTCGCATCCATTGATGCACGCCTATGGTTTGAAAGACGTCGTACCTTTTCAACATGAAGATCTGGACATGTGGAGAAGTAATTTCAAGGGCATTAGATATGTTCATGAACCGAGTAACTTGCTTGTGACAGGTGCAATAGACGATATTTGGGTTGATTCACATGGCCAAGTAATGATCGTTGACTACAAAGCTACGAGCAAAGAGGAAAAAGTTTCTTTAGATAAGGAGTGGCAGATTGGCTACAAGCGTCAGATGGAGGTTTATCAGTGGCTCTTCAAACAAAACGGCTTTGACGTCTCTAATACTGGTTATTTTGTCTATTGCAATGGTAAAACTGACAGGGAAGCCTTTGACGCAAAGCTAGAGTTCGATATTGACCTTATTCCATACACTGGTGATTATAGCTGGGTACCAAAAGCGCTAATTGATATTCGTGCCTGCTTGATGAACGAAAAAGCGCCAATCCTAGCCAAAAATTGTGATTATTGTGCGTATAGGAAAGGCGCTAGAGATGTGCAGACGAAGAAGTAGGAATTCAAGGAAAATTATGTGTACGAAGCACGGTAAAGAGGTTTCTTTGCTGGCAGGTGTAAGGTCACCCACTCCAAATTGCAGCCGTATGTGCTTCCAAGGATTCAGCACATACGGGCAATTTGTTGGGGTTCAGGTCGCATTACACCTGCCAGCAAAGAACCCTCTTCACCGTGCTCCTAACCATCACTTACCAAGCACCGATTATCGCTCCACCAACAACTAGTGTTAGGAGAGTACAAATCATATTAATCAGAATCAATTTGAACGGCTTCTTTTCCCACATCAGAGCCGATACTCCAATAGGTAGAACGAAACCAACCCAGGCGAGGAGTCCGAGAAATGCACCATCACTGGCTGTGTATGTTCCAAAAGCGTTTACGGCAAATCCGAGCACACAAAAAGAAACTAGGGTAATGATAAATTGAATAACATAGAACCAAGCCACTCCTTTCATTTGCGTGTCAGAAATATCTTTGTCAGTCATCTTGTTCAAAGCCATCCATTCTTTGCCGAAAAGTATTGGTGAGTACCAAATGGCTCCGATTGCAAATGCCACGACTGAAGCCACAACAATTGACCAAATATTTATTGCATCCATGTTGATATAAAATTATGCTTGTATGATAAAATGCTAACACAGCCATAAAATATTACAATGCGAACCATCTTCATTCTAGGAGCAGTTTTGATAGGTATTGGCATACTTGTGTATGTTGCTGAAAAGTCCATTTCTACAAAGGCAGTACCATCTCTCCAGGAATTTGTGGCATCTACTACTGTGTCTTCTGCTGATACTATCAAAAATATAGAGTCCGTTTTAGACTTGGCTTCCACAACTACAGAAATTCAGGATCAAACACCCTCACTTACACCACTCAATACCCCAAAGGGAACCCTATATGTTTATGTAGCAAAAAATCCAACTACACGCGAGCAAGGTTTGAGTGGATATCCTAGTCTTGATGCCGATCAGGGGATGCTTTTTATTTTTCCAACTGAAAATCCGCAAAGTTTTTGGATGCAGGACATGAATTTTCCGCTGGATATCGTGTGGATGGATCGATACAAAAAAATTATTGGTGTAACTCCAAATATTTCACCCAAAACTTACCCAAAAACATTTGCTTCGCCTGGAAAAGTGCAATTTGTTTTGGAGATCAATGCTGGAAGTGCCGAAAAGTTCGGCCTGCGGGAAGGAACTACGGTCATTTTTTAGCACAGGCATAGACAAGAATAAATTTTGTGATCTAACTCACTATCCACAGCTTTTTTTCTAGATGTCTTAGATGTACAATGTGATTAAACAATTACTTTTGTGGAGCAAATTATTTTATAAATAAATTTGCGATACAGAATCCGGTACATCAATTCAATTATTAAAAATTTTAAGTAGACAGCGAGCTGTCTATAAACATCCATGCCCAAAAACAAAAAAACTGCCACAAAAATGGCAGCCAAGGTTACTTCCATCCCGACAATTATTAAAAGAGACGGTCGTATCGTCCCATTTGATTTACAAAAGATCACCAATGCGATCTGGAAGGGCATGAATACAGTTAAAGAAGGTTCTATTGAAGACGCACAGTCAGTGGCACAGCAAGTTTTTGCTGAATTGTTGCGCATCAAGAGAAAGTTCGTCAACTTTTTGCCTACAGTTGAGGGTACACAGGATATAGTTGAGCAGGAACTCATGCGTTTGGACTATGTGAAGACCGCCAAACACTACGTTCTGTATCGCGAAGAGCGCGCCAAGCTTCGCGCTGTAGGTTTTGAGGTACCAGAACATGTTCGCAAGCTTGCCACAGACTCCAAAAAATATTTCCGCAACGCTCTGGGCGAATTTGTCTACTACCGAACATACTCTCGCTGGATTGATCAAGAAAATCGTCGCGAGACCTGGATAGAAACCATTGATCGTTATGTTGGTTTCATGCGCGAAAATCTCGGCAGTAAACTCAAGGAGGCAGAATACAAAGAAATTCGCGAATCAATTTTGACACAGTCTGCTATTCCATCCATGCGTCTTTTGCAATTTGCTGGACCAGCTGCACGCCGCACCAATGTCTGCGCTTACAACTGTTCTTATATCGCACCAGAGTCATTCCAAGATCTTTCTGAAATTATGTACATTTCCATGAATGGTGTTGGTGTCGGATTTTCTGCAGAGAGTGCCAATGTACAAAAATTTCCTCAGATTCACATGCAGACAGGCGACAAATTGAAGACACATGTTGTTGATGATTCCAAGGAAGGTTGGTGTGAAGCGTTTGTAAAGGGTGCAACTACATGGTCAGCAGGCAAAGATGTTGATTTTGATTTTTCACGAGTCCGTCCACTCGGTTCGCGCCTCAAGATCATGGGTGGCAAGGCATCTGGACCGGCTCCGCTCCAGAGATTGCTAGAGTTTACGCGTCAGGTGATGATGGAAAGACAGGGCAAGCGTCTACGCAATGTAGATATTCACGACATTATTTGCATGATAGGCGAATGTATTGTTTCAGGAGGTGTTCGACGCAGTGCGCTCATCTCTTTGTCTGATTTGGATGATCAAGAGATTCGTGATGCCAAGAAAGGTGCTTTTTATATGACTCATCCGCACCGTTCTTTGGCCAACAACTCTGCTGTTTATATCAACAGGCCTACTAATGAAGAGTTTCTCAAAGAATGGATGGCTCTTATCGAGAGCAGATCTGGAGAGAGAGGCATATTCAACCGCGGTTCACTGGCCAAGACCCTTCCAGAGCGCCGTATCAAGGTCTTGAAGGAATACAAGGGATATCTAGATCCATCCGGCCAGCATGTTATAGGTATGATAGGTGTCAACCCATGCGGTGAGATTATTTTGCAATCCAAGCAATTTTGCAATTTGTCAGAAGTTGTCGCACGTTCAACTGATACAGAAAAAACTTTGATGAAGAAGATGCGCGTTGCCGCTATCCTAGGAACATATCAGTCCATGCTGACCAATTTCCAATATCTTTCAAAGGAGTGGAGGGAACATTGCGATCGTGAGCGTCTCCTCGGCGTATCTATCACTGGTCAGTGGGATTGTCCAGCTGTCAGGAAACCACAGGTTCTACAAAAGTTGCGAGATGAAGCTATCAAAGTCAACAAGGAGTTCGCAAAACGTTTTGGTATTGGTGAGTCAACAGCCGTTACATGCGTGAAGCCTTCTGGCAATGGTTCACAAACTTTTGACTGTTCATCTGGTATGCACCCACGCCATTCAAAATATTACATTCGTCGTGCGCGCATCTCATCCACGGATTCACTCTTCCGCATGCTCAAAGATCAGGGAGTTCCTTATTTCCCAGAAGTTGGTCAGACAGCAGATAACGCCACAACATTCGTTCTGGAGTTTCCAGTCAAGGCTCCAGACGGTACAACTACTTTCAAAAATGATTTGAGTGCTGTTGAACAGCTTGATTATTGGAAAATGGTCAAAGTCAATTTTACTGAGCACAATCCTTCAGTCACTATTTCTATCGGCAATGACGAGTGGATCAAAGTTGCCAACTGGGTATACGAAAACTGGGATATCGTTGGGGGATTGTCATTCCTGCCTCGTGAAGAACACGTTTACAAACTTGCCCCATATGAGGCTATAGATGAAGCCAAGTACAAGGAACTTTCCAAGCGTCTAGAGCATGTTGATTATTCAAAGATAATCACATACGAGAAGCAGAACGAAACAGATCTCAAGAAAGAGCTAGCCTGTGTCAGTGGAGTTTGTGAGATTGTGTAAGTTTTCACACAAGTAATCCGTGCTTGAATTAGCACTCTAATTTTGCAAACAATTTCGTTTCCTCCAAGAACTTGCCAATTGCAATCATACATTGTATACTACTCCCAGCTGTACCAGACAACCGCTCTGAACCGAAAGGTGAGGAGAGGAAAGTCCGAACACTGCCCTGAAACTTTGAGATTGCGAATTCGAATCTCAAAGATTGAAGGGAGACAGGTAGCAGGTAACGCCTGCCAGGGTAATACCCAGAGGTGCGAACAGAAACGCTCGAGCCAATTGTTACATGTGAATCATGGAACGAGAGGCGGAAGCTCCCAAGTGGATGTGTCTTGTGGCAACACAGGAATGCAACGGCAAAACCCTTACTTCAGTGCAAGACCGTGCTCCGAGCGTAAGCGAGGAGAGAGTCGCAAGAGGTGTGTAGTGATATGCACCCTAGATAAATGGTTGTTACTACTAACTTTAGTTTGTTTATAATAAACTAAAGCTTAGTAGACAGAATTCGGCTTATAGTATGGCTCAAAAATACTCCCAGAAATGGGAGTATTTTTGTATCGATAATTTAAACCATTCATCAGTTGTACCCATGTTGGCATTTGCGCTATTATTGCTATAATGGCTTGTATTACAAATTAATCCATTAAGATATTTTTTATGAATCCAGATACTTTTTCGAGCACTAAGTCTAATTTTTCGAGCACCAAGTCTAGCCCATTGGTAGCCTCACCTTCCACCCAGAACTCTTCCCGTTTGGAATCAGTTGCCTTCCTTGTTTTATTAATAACGACAATTCTAGCACCACTAGCATTTCTACCAACACAGTATATTGTTATTGATGCGGTAAAAACAGTTTTGATTGCCATCGGTACACTCATTTCAGCAATTCTCTATGGCATTATGGCCTACAAAGAACGTTCAATTACTCTTCCACCAAAGAGTATTATATGGACTAGCATTCTGGTTGCCGCTTCGCTCATTGTTTCGGCTTATTGGAGTCTGCATTCTGGCAAGTCACTTTTTGGACAAGGATTTGAACTAAACACCGTTAGTTTCTTACTCGTTATGTTCTTGGCGGGCTTGGTTACTTACGTTATTGTACAACGCAAATCTGAACGTGCCACAGTTCTATATATTGGCATGACCGTACCATTTATTATTCTCGCTATACTCCATGGTCTGCGTCTGATTTTCGGTGCATCATTTATGTCTTTGGGTGTATTATCTTCAGTTACTTCATCTTTGGTTGGTACATGGTTTGATCTCGGAGTCTATGCCATTGTCATCTTACTTATATCACTTTGCGCGTTGATGTTCCTGTCTCTTTCACGAAAAGTTAAAATAATTTACTGGATACTTCTAATGGTGTCATTTGTTAGTGCAGTCATTATCAATAGCTCTTCCGCCTGGCTATTAGGAGCTATTGTCTTGGCTATTGTAACAATAGTCACGACTTCACTTC
>JBDKJM010000025.1:0-8123 GCA_039796555.1 Candidatus Parcubacteria bacterium
CGAATGGACCTACCCTGATCTCATCATAGTTGATGGTAATGAAACACATTTAGGACAAGCCGAATCAGTGCTTCGCGCTAGAAGGATAACAATTCCTATTGTTGCTGTCACCAAAGACGAGAATCATAAGGTCTCAAGACTAATTGGTCACAGTATAATTATCGAAAAAAATCGTAAGGAAATTATAGCTTTGAATACTGAAGCGCACAGGTTTGCAATCAAATATCACCGAAGTAAAAGGGCAGCTACTATCAGAAATTTAAAATTGTAGTTGGGCATTTTAATACATATATAAGCAATTTAAACATAAGCATCAAAGATGCCTGGGTATTAACTTGCGCACTGTCCGTTTTTTTGTTTTCGTTTTATAATTTACTTATGCACAAACTTCGAGTCGGAGTTCTCCGAGGTGGTCCAAGCAATGAATATGAAGTGTCACTAAATTCTGGCGCCACTGTTCTTTCTGCTCTGCGTACAAATTTTGCTGATCAATACCTGGCAAGGGATATTTTCATTGATCGTGAAGGCAATTGGCATGTTGACGGTCTCGCTGTTCAGCCATCAGACATGTCATCAAAGATTGATGTGGCTTTCAATGCCTTACACGGGACATATGGTGAGGATGGTAAAGTTCAAGCTTTGCTTGAGGCTCACGGCATTCCTTTTACTGGCTCTGGTTCACTGGGTTCAGCTGTTGGTATGAATAAGATTCTATCCAAAAAAATATTTAAGGAACATGGCATAAAAAGTGGAACATGGAAAGAGGTCACTTCTGATTCTGTGAGGCGAGATAGTAAAGGCGTTGCGCAAGAAATATTCACCACATTTATTTTCCCAGCGGTGGTGAAGCCCAATTCCAGTGGTTCATCAGTAGGCGTTTCCATAGTACGATCATTTGATGAGTTGATCTCGGCTCTCAATCTTGCCGCTGAACATGACAGTGTTATTCTAATAGAAGAGTTTATTCCAGGAGTAGAGGCGACATGTGGAGTAATAGAGGGTTTCCGCGACCATGGATTATACGCTTTACCTCCAGTGGAGATACGACCACATAATGGCTTTTTTGATTATGCCGCAAAATATCAGGGCAAGTCAGATGAGATTGTGCCGGCCACTTTTTCTGAATCAGTCAAAAAGACTTTGGAGGAGCTGTCCTGCAAAATACACCGCGCTCTTGGGCTTCGCCACTATTCCCGTTCTGACTTCATTATTCATCCAAGAAGGGGAGTTTATGTGCTAGAGGTTAATACATTACCTGGTCTCACTGGTGAATCCTTGGTACCAAAGTCACTAAGAGCGGTAGGGAGCGACGTTCATGAGTTAGTGGGGCATTTGATAGGTTTGGCGTTGGAATAATTGATAATAGTCCTGTTATAGGGTATAGTACGACAATCGTTTTTAGCCCTACACTGGGCTAATATCGTAAGAATTGAATAAATGGGCCCGTAGCTCAGTTGGTAGAGCAGTGCTTTTGCAAAGCAAAGGTCGGAGGTTCGATTCCTCTCGGGTCCACTGATCTGTACCCCTGTTTTGTAATCGCCCGAACTTCCTGATTGCTACTTTTCTGGTCACTCTCGACACGTCGCAGACAATATCCATTGTCGTATGGAAACTACGGTAACCCATTTATTGCCTATCCGGATCTATTTAGGGTACCATTTTCAATGGCCCATAACATCTCCAAGTTTTAAGGATAGGAGTATGTTATAATAACAGTTCGTAAAGGTCGCTTTAGTAATCATAATCAATGAATTATTATGGCAGAAACAACATGTGCATCTTGCGGGCACGCAGATCATTCTGGAAAAAAGTGTGATTCATGCGGTTGTACGAAGTAAATCAAAAAACCCCTCGAGGATTCGTGGGGTTTTTTGATGTAAAATTTGTCTGATTACATTGCTCCACCTGTTGAAGTCATACCCTTGTCACAGCACTTGCAGTCTCTTTTGTGTGTGAAGATGAGGTAGAGTGCTGACAGACCAACTAGAACATATACGATAGCTGCAACTGTCGAGCCGAGGTACATAACTACGTCACCCACACCAACACCGACTAGAAGCCAGTTGAGGCCGCCAATGACCAATAAGATAAATGCAATTGTATGTAATGCCTTCATAGTATTATTACTATATTATTAATAAGTTGTTACCTAATGCACTAACGTGTATTATAGCAGATAGTGGACTTATTTTAAGGAAGTTATCCACACGAAAGGGTTGAATTCAGTCCTCTTTGAGTGCCAGTCTAACTTACTAAGCTATTTATAAGGGCCATTAGCTCATCTGGTAGAGCGCACCCATGGCATGGGTGAGGCAAGCGGTTCGAGTCCGCTATGGTCCACCCTTCGTCGCTCCGCACCCGGAACCTTCGGCCTCCAATACACCCATTTACTATGACCCCTGGCTACATTCCTCCAGAAGGTGGTTTTGTTCCACCTGGAGGACGTGATTATGACGCACCATAATTTCATTCATTTGCCTAAAATAATCACATAAGTTATCATACTGACCGTTATGACGGAATCAATAACTGAATTATTCGGCGCGATATGGGACGTATGGAAGGAAATGGCCTCTGCCTTTTTCGGCGTTATTCCTACAGCTATACATTTTTTCCTCTGGGCAATTTCTGGCATTATTATTCTACCTTGTGTGTTTGTTGCAGGGAGTTTGTTTCCACTCTGGATGGATTGGGGAAAGGATTTCTAGGAACTTTCATTTAGGAACCTTGCGGCACATGATTTGGTGTGCCTGCGGAACACACTCCTTAAATGATTGGCACAAGGCTCGTTTTCTGTTAACTAAATTACCCGGTACTCTTAGTGACACTCGTCTTATACCTAGTCATGTATAGTCGCGGAAACATCCTCGGCACATAAAAATGTGTGCGCAAAGTTCCTTGGTCATACAAAAACTTCTATACTTAACTATGCAAGAGGCGTTTTTCACTGTAAACTTACTCCATGTTTGAATCTACGAACCCACATTCTTCCAATCCAATCGCGCTACACCCCACCATTTTCGTAATTTTTGGCATCACAGGTGATCTGGCTTCACGCAAACTCATTCCTGCATTGCTTAGTTTGTATACAAAAAAGTTATTACCACCAAGATTCGCGGTAGTCGGGTTTTCCCGCAGACTATTTAGCAGGGAAGAGTTTCGCGAATTCATCCGTAGCCGTATGAATGTTAAACTCGGCCAATATCGTGAGGAGGACATAAAACATTTTCTCGATCATATGTCATATGAACAAGGTATGTTCGACGATATGGGAGCCTATACTAGACTGGCACTCAAACTTAAGAACATTGACGATCGCTGGGGGCAATGCTCGAACAAACTATTTCATCTTTCTGTCCCCCCTAATCTCTATGAAAAAATTTTGATAAATGTGGCACATTCCGGATTGTCAGAAGCTTGTGATGACGGCACAGGTTGGACGCGTGTCCTGATTGAAAAACCATTTGGTAGTAATAGTGAAACAGCGCGAATCCTCGACAAATTACTCGGGTCACTTTTCAACGAGGAGCAGATATTCCGCATTGATCATTACCTGGCCAAGGAAGTTCTACAGAATATTGTAGCTTTCCGTTTTTCCAACTCCATGTTCGAGCCATTATGGAATAGGAAATTTGTTGACAAAATACATATCAAACTATTTGAAAGCGCGGCTCTTGAAGGTAGGGGTGCATTCTACGATGAGATAGGTGCACTCAAGGATGTGGGACAGAACCACATGCTAATGATGCTCGCTATCATCTCGATGGAAGCTCCAAAATCATTCTCTGCTCGTGATATCAGGGTAGAAAGAGCCAAAGTCCTGTCGAAACTTGTTCTGATGAAGGGGCGTTCTATATCAAAACAAGTAGTTCGCGGTCAATATTTGGGCTACATAAAGGAGCCAGGTATACATCCACAGTCGCAAACAGAAACATATTTTAGAATTCAAGCCAATATCAATTCCACTAGATGGAAGGGAGTGCCATTTTATTTGGAAAGTGGTAAAGCTTTAGCGGAATCAAAAGCGGAGATAGATGTGTATTTTAGGGAAAATCAAAAATCCAAAAACAAAAATCAAAAAGTAGGTACAAAAGATTTTGGGAATACGCAAAATATTTTAACGTTCAGGATACAACCAGATGAGGGTATACGAATAAGATTTTTTGTCAAAGTTCCTGGCTATGAATACAAGACCGAGTCTAAGACCTTGAAATTTAAGTATGCAGATGTTTCCTCATTCGACATAATACCCAATGACTATGAGAGACTTATTCATGATGCGTTCATTGGTGATCAGACATTATTTGCTTCAACAGATGAGATCATGGCTTCATGGAAGTTTATGACTTCTATTTTAGATAATTTAAAGCACGTTCCACTTACTTTGTATGAAAAGGGTGCAGATCATATAGGTTGATTACATTATTTATCCTCAAATCAAAAACTTTATTACAAATAAGGTTTTTTCGTTGTGAATGAATGGGCTCGCTGGTTATGCTCATACGAGCATTGCTTGGTTCGCTGCGCTCACCAGTTATCCACAGTTGTAATTGCGTGCCTTTGAGGGCAAAGTGGTATATAATATCCATCAAGTGGGAAGAAGTGGTATAAAAAAGTCGATTTATTATCACCAGTTCAAACCCGCAACGATGTATGTTAATCGGGGAATATAGACACACTATCGACGACAAAAACCGCTTGTCACTTCCGTCCAAATTCCGCAAGGAAATGGGGAAGCGAGTGGTAGTTACGCCCGGTCTTGATTCCTGTCTCTTCATCTTCACGGTGGAGGAATGGGAAAAAGTTTCTGGACGTTTGTCGGTGTCTCATACCTCGATGCTCTCATCGGACAACCGTGGCTTCAACCGCTACTTACTTGGGCGAGCGGTTGAGGTCGAGGTTGACGCAGTTGGCAGGATGCTCATCCCCGAACATCTGCGCCTACGTGCAAAATTAGAAACAAATGTCGCCTTCGTGGGTGTCAAAGATCGTGTTGAGTTGTGGAATGAAGAAGCGTGGAATGCCTATGTGCATGAGGTCGAACAGCGAGCGGATTCTCTTGCCGAGAAACTTGGCAGTGAAAATCCTATCAAATAGACGAGCATGGAGACCGTCCACGTACCTGTTCTTTTACATGAAGTTGTTGACAACTTCCTAACAGTTAAAAGCAATAAGGGGATGGTTTACCTAGATGGTACTTTGGGTGGAGCAGGCCATGCATTAGCTATTGCCAAAGCATTTGAAGGAAAGTTGACCATCATCGGTATGGACAGAGACCCGATGGCAATTGGCAGAGCGACAGAGATTTTGAAGGGAAAAGTCACTCAAGTCATTTTGGAAAATGAAGATTATCGCAATTTAGATAAGGTTCTCGATAATCACCATATATCCAACGTTGATCTCATTCTTCTTGATCTAGGAATCTCTTCAGATGAATTGGAAAACTCTGGTAGAGGATTCTCATTTCAAAAAGATGAACCACTGCTCATGACTATGGGAGACCCGACGAAATATCCGTTCACTGCCAAAGACATAATTAATACTTGGGCAGAAGAAGATATCGCCAACGTGATATTCGCATACGGAGAAGAAAGATTTGCCCGCAGGATTGCTCGCGCGCTAGTTGATTACCGATCAAAGAAAAAGATAGAAACATCTGGTGAGCTAGCAGAAATCGTTAAATCGGCTGTTCCTGGATTTTATAATATGCCACACAAGATTCATTCTGCAACAAAAACTTTTCAAGCATTGAGGATAGCGGTTAATGATGAACTAGGTGCACTCAAGGAAGGACTAAGGAAAGGGTTCCAAAAATTAAATAAGGGAGGAAGAATGGCCGTCATTTCATTTCATAGTTTAGAAGATCGTATTGTCAAAGATTTTAATAAGGAAAAATCATTAGAAGAGGCGAAAATTATTACAAAAAAACCAATAGTAGCAACTGATCAGGAACAAGCAGAAAATCCACGATCAAGAAGCGCAAAATTGAGAGTTCTAGAGAAAAATTAAATAACGCAAAATGACCAAAGCTATAGTACATACATACACATTTATACAAGAATATTGCAGACGTATAAATTTAATATTAATCGCCGCTTGTGCAACCTTGGTGCTGATTTACGCCTTCAATTTGTATCGAGTTATTTCGCACACCATTGCCCTGCAAAGGGTTACAAAGGATCAAAACGCCATGGATACCTCCATACAAGCTCTTGATTCGCAATATCTAGCAATTTCCAGCAAAATTTCTCCAGATGCTCTGCAGTCATACGGATTTGATCAGGGCAAAATAACCGCCTTCATTTCTCGCACAACAGCTTTGGGACGCGCAACTCCTGTTGGTCATGAACTCTAGTCAGCGTTTACGAGCGCGTTTCGTCTTGGGTGGAGTTATAGTAGCCGCCTGTGGTCTGGGGTTTAGTCTATACATTACCCAGATCGTTAATGGCGCTAATTATTCTGCAAAGGCACACAAACAGTATTCCAAACCCATAGTTGCATTATTTGACCGTGGCTCAATATTTTTCACCTCAAAAGATGGTTCACATCCTGCGGCGGCCACGCTGACATCAAGTTACTCACTTTACATGAGTCCCAAACTTATATCGGATCCTAGTGGAACATATCAAGCTCTTTCTCAATACATAAAACTCGATCAGGATCAGTTCATGAAGAAAGCAGTTTTGAAAGAGGATCCGTATGAAGAGTTAGCAAAGAAAGTTGATGCTACGGTAGCTCAATCCATTTCAAACTTGTCATTAGTTGGTATTGGTGTGAACAAGGAAAATTTCCGATCATATCCTTGGAAAAATTTGGCAGCGCAGACCATTGGTCTTATCGGCGAGAGTGATGGCGTAGTCAAGGGGCGTTATGGTTTGGAAAGTGTTTATGAAGAAACATTATCTAGACCTACCATAGGTTCCACAGCAAATATTTTTGCTGATCTTTTTACAAGTGTGCGAGATTCTGTTTTTAGTAATGATAATGTTTTGTACGGTGATATTGTGACGACCATAGAACCCACGGTACAGGCATATTTGGAAAAAATTATTGGCAAAGCTGAAAGTGAATGGAGGCCAGAAGAGATAGGTGGAATTATCATGGATCCACACACAGGAGAAATCATCGCCATGACTTCACAGCCCAGTTTTGATCCCAATGACACTTCAAAAATCACAAATCCAGGCATATTTTCCAATAGGCTTGTAGAAAACTCATATGAAATGGGATCCATTATGAAGCCACTAACTATCGCCACTGGTCTCGATGATGGAGTTATTACGCCAACTTGGACATATGATGATACGGGAACTATGACATTGAGTGGCAAGAAAATATCAAACTTTGATGGTAAGGCGCGTGGCGTGATTCCTGTGCAGGAGATATTGAGCCAATCGCTGAACGTTGGTGCTGCCACAGTTGCTCTCAAAGTAGGTAAGGTTGATTTTGCAAAATATTTCACTTCTTTTGGTTTGGGTAGTAAGACTGGCATTGATCAACCTAACGAAACTGCTGGAATATCAGGCAACTTGAAGACTGGACGAGATGTTGAGATAGCTACTATGGCATATGGTCAGGGAATTGCCGTTTCACCTATTGCTATTACTCGTGCTTTGGCGGTCTTGGCCAATAATGGCAAGTTGGTTCGTCCGCATATTGTCAAGGAAATTGATTATGCTGATGGAAGCAAAAAACTCATTACTTCTGATATCAATACTCAAGTTTTGAAGCCGCAAAGTGTCGAGGATGTTACCAAGATGCTGGTAAAAGCTTTTGATGTGGCCTTGCGCAAGGGCGTTTTCAAAATGGAACACTACAGTGTGGCTACCAAGACCGGAACAGCTCAAATAGCTGATCCCGCCACAAAGAGTTATTACCCTGATCGCTTCCTACACTCGTTCGTGGGATATTTCCCAGCTTACAAACCAAAGTTCATAGTTTTTCTTTATCAAAAATACCCAAAAAGTACGCAGTACGCTTCGGACACTTTGACTGAACCTTTCAGCGAATTAACAAAGTTTTTGATTGATTACTACAACATTCCGCCTGATCGATAAGTGAAAATAATTTTGGTATAATTACCTCATGAAACAAATAGTTGTAATAAACGGTGGGCATGCCTT